>NZ_JADBQM010000006.1:0-173794 GCF_014895895.1 Enterobacter cloacae complex sp. P14RS | reverse complement strand
GCTTTTTTGCTATCTGCGATATAAAAAATGTGAACCTGCCGCATTTTCCTCAAGCTAATCCCGTCGGTGCCGATACCTCAGTTTTATAGCGCGAGGAAAAAGTATGACGACCATTCAGGCTTCAACCCAACCCATTCAAACCAGCAGCGGCGGAAGCGGTGCTTCCGGCAGTAACGATATCGCAGCGCAAATCAGCCGCATTACCGATAAAATCAAAAAGCTGACCCAGCAGTTAAAAGAGCTGGCGAATAGCACCGGTAGTGCAGATGAGAAGAAGAAGCAGCAGGAACTGATTCAGACCCAGATCAAAGTGCTGCAGGCGCAGCTCGCCGCACTGCAGCGCCAGCAGGCCGAAGAAGCTCAGAAAAAACTGGGCAAAGTAGAAGGCGTGAATAGCCCGTCAGACACTAATCAAATTGATATCTACATCTAATCGTCTGATGCGTTAAACAGTGGATCGCGTATGCGGGCCTCGGTTAATCGTTGTGCCTGGATACGCACCACTTCCCAGATGGCCTGCGCCGCACCCGAGAGCGAACGATTTTTTCGCCGCACCAGCATCAGCTTTCGTTCGACAACGGGCGTCAGCCGCTTCACCGCCAGCTGGCTTCCCTGCGGCAGGGGAAGCGCCAGAGCGGGCAACACGCTGATGCCAATTCCGGCTTCCACCATCGGAAACAGCGTGGCCGGATGACCAATCTCCTGCACGATCGTTGCCTTAACGCCCTGATTCACCAGCGCGGAATCAATCAGCGGACGGCTGCCTGAGGCATAATCCTGTAAAACCAGGTTCGCGCCCTGCAGGGACTGCCAGCTGACCTCGAGCAACGCTGCCAGCGGGTCGTCGTCACGGCAGAGCAGCAAAAAAGGCTCAGAAAGAACGCTTTCGCATTCCAGATCGCTCACCTGGCCAGGATCGATCACAATACCAAAATCCACATCGCCCTGGCGGATGCTCTCCAGCACCCACTGCTGCGGTCTGTCATGCAGGACAAAATCAATATCAGGATAGCGATGGTTTCCCTCGGCAATACATTGCGGGATAAGGTGCGCGGATATCGTCTGGCTGGCCGCAACCCGCACGGTGCCCGACAGCTGCTGCCCCAGCCTCCCCACGTCTCTGAGCGTGCTGTTCAGCTCATCAAGCAGCCGTTCAAGACGCAGGGCCAGCTGCTGCCCCGCTTCGGTCAGGACCACTTCGCGCGTGGTGCGATCAAGCAACCTAACGCCGGTCTGGTTTTCCAGCTCCTTCACGCTGTGGCTGACCGCCGACTGGCTCAGGCCGATCATTTCACCTGCCCGGCTAAAGCTGCGGGCATGGGCGACGGTGACGAAAATGCGAAGCTGGCGTAGGGAATAATTCATCTGTTTAATTCATGAATGGATGCAATAAATCAATTTTATTTCTCAAATGGAAAAAAGCACAATAGCGACATCTGTTTTCAGGAGTCATTATGAAACTATTTGGTATTCTTGATCCGTTTACACTTACCCTGGTGGCCACCGTTTTACTGGCCTCGTTCTTCCCTGCTCGCGGCGGTTTCGTCCCTTTTTTTGAGGGACTGACGACAGCCGCCATCGCACTGCTGTTCTTTATGCACGGCGCAAAGCTCTCCCGCGAAGCGATTATCGCTGGCGGTAGCCACTGGCGACTGCACCTCTGGGTGATGTGCAGCACGTTTATTCTGTTCCCGATCCTCGGGGTGCTGTTTGCCTGGTGGGCACCGGTTAACGTCGATCCGGCGCTCTACACCGGTTTCCTGTATCTCTGTATTCTCCCGGCCACCGTGCAGTCTGCCATTGCCTTTACCTCTCTTGCCGGAGGGAACGTTGCAGCCGCGGTCTGCTCCGCATCGGCATCCAGCCTGTTGGGGATTTTCGTCTCCCCGCTGCTGGTGGGCCTGCTGATGAACATGCACGGCGCGGAAGGTAACCTTGAGCAAGTCGGCAAAATCTGCCTGCAGCTGCTGCTGCCGTTTGTCCTGGGCCATCTCTCACGTCCGTGGACCGGGGCGTTCGTGGCGAAGCATAAGAAATGGATCTCCAAAACCGACCAGTCGTCGATTCTGCTGGTGGTCTATTCCGCCTTCAGCGAAGCGGTCGTAAACGGGATCTGGCATAAGGTGGGTGCAGGCTCGCTGCTGTTTATCGTGGTGGTCAGCCTCGTTCTGCTGGCAATTGTCATTGCGGTGAACGTTTTTGTGGCGCGCAAATGCGGCTTCAGCAAAGCCGATGAGATCACCATCGTCTTCTGCGGCTCCAAAAAGAGCCTGGCGAACGGCATCCCGATGGCGAACATTCTGTTCCCCACCTCGGTGATCGGGATGATGGTGCTGCCGCTGATGATTTTCCATCAGATCCAGCTGATGGTCTGCGCGGTGCTGGCGCGTCGCTACAAGCGCCAGACAGAAAAGCTGGCGCAGGAAGAGACCCGCGCCGCGAAGGCTTAAGGACGCTTCAGGGGCTGCACCAGCTGGGTCAGCCCCTCGGTTTTGATCAGTAACGTGACAGCCATCAGCTCGCCCAGGCGCCCGGCGGGGAATTCGTCCTTGCGGGCGAACCACAGCAGGTACTCCTCCGGCAAATCGATCAGCCTGCGGCCCTTATATTTACCGAACGGCATTTCCGTATTGGCGATCTCAACGAGCTGCTCTTTCTCCACGTTACTCTCCTAACAGGCGCATCATTTCCGCTTCGTCGATAACCTCAATGCCGAGCTCCTGGGCTTTCGCCAGCTTCGAACCCGCAGCTTCGCCGGCAATCACCAGGTCGGTTTTCTTCGACACGCTGCCCGCCACTTTGGCCCCCAGCGCCACCAGACGCGCTTTTGCATCGTCGCGTGAAAGCTGGCTAAGGCTACCGGTTAGCACCACGGTTTTACCGGCAAATGGGCTATCAATTTCTTCGGCGTTGACCACCACCGGCGCGGGCCATTTAATGCCCTCTTCCAGCAGCTTGCCGATGACCTCGCGGTTGCTCTCTTCGGCAAAGAAGTTAAAGACGTGCGTGGCGACGACGATGCCGACGTCCGGCACTTTCTGCAGCTCGTCGATGCTTGCCTTTTCCAGCGCCTCCAGCGTACCAAAGTACGCGGCTAAACCTGCCGCCGTCGCTTCGCCGACTTCACGAATGCCCAGCGCGTACAGGAAGCGGGCGAAGGTCGTCTCTTTCGCTGCTTCCAGCGCGTTAACCACGTTCTGGGCTGACTTCGGCCCCATGCGATCCAGACCGGTCAGTTTGCCCGCCGTGAGCCTGAACAGATCCGCTGGCGTATGGACATACTCTTTCTCAACCAGCTGATCGATAATCTTGTCGCCCATGCCGTCAACGTCCATTGCGCGACGGGAAACAAAGTGCTTAAGCGACTCTTTACGCTGCGCGCCGCAGATCAGGCCGCCCGTACAGCGGGCCACCGCTTCGCCTTCCACACGCTCTACGTCAGAGCCGCATACCGGGCAGTGGGTCGGGAAAACGACCTCGCGCGTATCATCAGGACGCTCTGACTCAACAACGTTCACCACCTGCGGGATAACATCGCCCGCGCGGCGAATCACCACTTTGTCACCGATGCGCAGGCCGAGGCGTTCGATTTCATCGGCGTTGTGCAGCGTAGCGTTACTCACCAGCACGCCTGCGACTTGCACCGGCTCCAGTCGAGCGACCGGAGTAATAGCGCCCGTACGGCCCACCTGAAATTCCACGTCGCGAACGAAGGTCATCTGCTCCTGGGCAGGGAATTTAAACGCCACCGCCCAGCGCGGTGCACGCGCCACAAAGCCCAGCTGCTCCTGCAGCGCCAGCGAATTGACCTTGATGACAACGCCATCGATATCAAAGCCGAGCGTCGGACGGTCCTCTTCAACTTTGTGGTAGAACGCCAGCACCGCTTCCGGCGAGTCGCAGAGCTGAACGCGGTTGCTCACCGGCAGGCCCCAGGCTTTAAACTGCAGCAGACGCCCGAGGTGCGTATCCGGTAACTCACCACCTTCCAGAATACCGACGCCGTAGCAGAAGAAAGTAAGCGGTCGCTTCGCGGTGATGCGCGGGTCAAGCTGGCGCAGAGAGCCTGCCGCCGCGTTACGCGGGTTAGCAAACACTTTCCCGCCGGTGCGACGCGCCTCTTCGTTAATTTTCTCGAATCCCGCCTGCGGCAGGAACACCTCGCCGCGCACTTCCAGACGCGCGGGAATGTTGTCACCCTGCAGCTTCAGCGGGATCGCGCGGATGGTTCGCACGTTAGTGGTGATGTCTTCACCCGTCGTACCGTCGCCACGCGTGGCGGCGCGCACCAGCACGCCGTTTTCATAGAGAAGGCTGACCGCCAGGCCGTCGAGCTTCAGCTCGCAGCACCAGGTGAGGGAATCGCTGCTTTTCAGACGGTCCTGCACGCGCTTGTTAAACGCGAGGAAGCTCTCTTCATCAAAGACGTTGTCCAGCGACAGCATCGGCACTTCGTGACGCACCTGGCTGAAAGCCCCCAGCGGCTCGGCGCCGACGCGCTGGGTCGGAGAATCTGGCGTAATCAGTTCCGGGTGCTGCGCCTCCAGCTCGCGCAGCTCGCGCATCAGCCGGTCATACTCCGCATCAGGCACTTCCGGTGCGTCCATAACATGATAGAGATATTCATGATGGCGAAGCGTGGTTCGCAGTTCAGTGAGTTGTTGTTCGATTGAGTCCATATCGCACCATCAATGAGAAAAAACCCCCGACAGGCGGGGGTTGAGGAGGAGTTGAAGTAAACGCGACAATTACGCGTTGGCTTCCTTAACTTCACGGATGCGGTCCTGATACTCGCGCAGCTTCTGCGGGGTCATCATTCGACGCTGATCGTCGAGCACCACACCACCCACTTCATCAGCGATGTGCTGAGCGGACTGCAGCATCAGCTTGAAGTTTTGCAGCTCGTCGCCGTAGGACGGCACCTGCATAAAGATAGTGACACCCGGCGTCACGAAATCACCGGTCATTTCCGGGTCAAAGGTGCCTGGGTTGACCATATTGGCCAGACTAAACAGCGCCGGACCACTACCGTCAGGGCTCAGGTGGCGATGGAAAATGTTCATATCGCCAAACTTGAAGCCTGCCTGTTGAATACTGTTGAGCAACACGTCACCGTTGAGATGGCTGCCGTGATGCGCGGCCACGTTCATGATGATCACCGCTTCTTTACGCTGCGGCTTTTCAACAACCGGTTCAGGCTCGACGACCGGCTCTGGCTCAACGTGCGGAGCCGGAGCGGGCTGCGGCGCAGGCTGTACATGAACAGGCTGCTGCTGCGGCTGGTGCACAGGTTGCTGTTGCACGGGCTGCTGCACAGGTTGCTGTTGAACCGGCTGTGGCGCAGCGGGCTGCTGTTGGACAGGCGGTTGCGGCGGCTGACGTACAGGTTCTTCCACTGGCTGCGGCGCTGGCTGACGCGGCTGGGCAGAGGCATACGGCGGTTGATACTGGTGCTGCGGAGCGCGGGGGGCTTCATGCTCCCCATGAGCCGCGCCGGGCGCAGTATTGACCCGATGAACACGAACTTCACCCACGCCGTCGTCGTCGCTACCGGTGATGTCATCTTCAGTGTCATCATCATCACGACTGGACTTCATGCGCTTCAGTGGGCGATCGCGAAACATCGAGGAACGCTCTTTACGGCTGGTCCAGAAACCATGTACCAGTAAAGCGATTATGGCGATCGCGCCAACAATGATTAATATCAGACGCAAATCCTGCATCATTATATTCTCTGTTGTTCTAACACCTTGCCACCACGGCAAACATTTACTCACTAAGAGTATTTGCCGTTTACGTCAAGTGCAAGTGTGTGCAGAGCATTCGCAGCATAAAGATGAAGTAAATCGTGCTTTTTGCTGGTTTTTCGAACATTTCCGAACTGGTCATTGGTCCGCAAGTGGATAATATAGGCGGGCAATTCCACTGGTTGTGAAAAAAGGAGTACAGCCTGGTTATGGTTTCAACATCGTCTTCTCCCCCGCGCAGCGGCGTCTGGTATTTTTCTCAGGGCTGGAAGCTGGTCTCACTGCCAGGTATCCGTCGCTTCGTCATTCTGCCGCTGCTGATCAACATTATTCTGATGGGCGGCGCGTTCTGGTGGTTGTTTACAAAGCTCGAAAGCTGGATCCCGTCGCTGATGAGCTACGTGCCGGACTGGCTGCAGTGGCTTAACTACCTGCTCTGGCCGGTGGCGGTCATCTCCGTGCTGCTGGTATTCGGCTATTTATTCTCAACGATCGCGAACTGGATAGCCGCGCCGTTTAACGGCCTGCTGGCGGAACAGCTGGAGGCGCGGCTTACCGGCGCGACGCCACCGGACACGGGCGTGCTGGGGATCGTGAAAGATATCCCGCGCATTATGAAGCGCGAGTGGCAGAAGTTTGCCTGGTACCTCCCCCGCGCGGTTGTACTGCTTGCCCTCTACTTTGTCCCCGGCATTGGCCAGACGGTTGCCCCGGTGCTGTGGTTTCTGTTCAGCGCCTGGATGCTGGCCATCCAGTACTGCGACTATCCGTTCGATAACCACAAGGTGCCGTTTAAAGCGATGCGCTCGGCCCTGCGCACCCGGAAGGTCGCCAATATGCAGTTCGGCGCGCTGACCAGCCTGTTCACCATGATTCCCTTCCTTAACCTGTTCATCATGCCAGTTGCGGTTTGCGGCGCGACGGCGATGTGGGTGGACTGTTATCGTGCTAAGCACGCGTTATGGAAATAATGCAAAAATGTGTAAAGCAGGGGTGGCTTATGCCACCCCTTATTCCATACTGATCCCCATTATTTCCTTGCAGTATATAGATATGCGAATTCCTTACTTCCCCCTACCTGCTTAGCAGGTATGCTGGGTCGGTATCCCAATTTCATACAGTTAAGGACAGGCCATGAGTAAGATTTATGAAGACAACTCGCTGACTATCGGTCATACGCCCCTGGTTCGACTGAACCGTATCGGTAATGGACGCATTCTGGCGAAGGTCGAATCACGCAACCCGAGCTTCAGCGTAAAATGCCGTATCGGTGCAAACATGATTTGGGATGCTGAAAAACGCGGCGTGCTGAAGCCAGGCGTTGAGCTGGTGGAACCGACCAGCGGTAACACCGGTATCGCTCTGGCCTATGTTGCTGCCGCACGCGGCTACAAGCTGACCCTGACCATGCCGGAAACCATGAGCATCGAACGTCGCAAACTGCTCAAAGCGCTGGGGGCGAACCTGGTCCTGACCGAAGGCGCGAAGGGCATGAAAGGGGCCATTCAGAAAGCGGAAGAGATCGTGGCCAGCGATCCGGCGAAATATCTTCTGCTGCAGCAGTTCAGCAACCCGGCTAACCCTGAAATTCACGAGAAGACCACCGGCCCGGAAATCTGGGAAGATACTGACGGCCAGGTTGACGTATTTATCTCCGGCGTCGGCACCGGCGGCACGCTGACCGGCGTGTCTCGCTATATTAAAGGCACAAAAGGTAAAAAAGAGCTGATTACCGTTGCCGTTGAACCTACCGACTCCCCGGTTATCGCTCAGGCGCTGGCGGGCGAAGAGCTCAAGCCTGGCCCGCATAAAATTCAGGGCATCGGCGCGGGCTTCATTCCGGGTAACCTGGATCTGAAGCTGATCGATAAAGTCGTTGCCATCACGAACGAAGAGGCCATCTCTACCGCGCGTCGTCTGATGGATGAAGAAGGCATTCTGGCGGGTATCTCTTCCGGTGCGGCCGTTGCGGCAGCGCTCAAACTTCAGGAAGATGAAGCCTTTACCAATAAGAATATTGTGGTTATCCTTCCTTCCTCGGGTGAGCGTTACTTGAGCACCGCACTGTTTGCCGATCTGTTCACGGAAAAAGAGCTGCAACAGTAGTGCCAGTATGTTAATAACGCGTAAAAAAGCACCTTTTCGGGTGCTTTTTTGTGGCCTGCTTCAAACTTTTGACCCTCCTGGCATTGCTTCACCCCGATGTGTCTGGTATTTAAACCAGCAATTATTTTGAAGCGTGAAATTAATCAGTGAACGAAATACCCTTGCTGAATCGATTTTATGATTTGGTTCAAGTCTTCCTTTCGCTGCATAATGTTTAATGACGATTGAAACGTCAGCGCTAACAATACAGGCTAAAGTTAAGCCGCCAGGCTAGACTTTAGTTCCACAACACTAAACCTATAAGTTGGGGAAATACAATGTTCCAGCAAGAAGTTACCATTACCGCTCCGAACGGTCTGCACACCCGCCCTGCTGCTCAGTTTGTTAAAGAAGCGAAAGGCTTCACTTCTGAAATCACTGTAACTTCCAACGGCAAAAGCGCTAGCGCAAAAAGCCTGTTCAAACTGCAGACTCTGGGCCTGACTCAGGGCACCGTTGTTACCATCTCTGCTGAAGGTGAAGACGAGCAGAAAGCAGTTGAGCATCTGGTTAAACTGATGGCTGAGCTCGAGTAAGTTTCCGGGTTCTTTTAAATATCAGTCACAAGTAAGGTAGGGTTATGATTTCAGGCATTTTAGCATCCCCGGGTATCGCTTTCGGCAAAGCACTGCTGCTGAAAGAAGACGAGATCTTCATCGACCGGAAAAAAATTTCTGCCGACAAGGTTGATCAGGAAGTTGAACGTTTTCTGAGCGGTCGTGCCAAGGCATCTGCGCAACTGGAAGCGATCAAAACTAAAGCTGGCGAAACTTTCGGTGAAGAAAAAGAAGCCATCTTCGAAGGGCATATCATGCTGCTCGAAGATGAGGAGCTGGAGCAGGAAATCATAGCCCTGATTAAAGATAAAGGCATGACGGCCGACGCGGCTGCGCATGAAGTTATCGAAGGTCAGGCAACTGCCCTGGAAGAGCTGGATGATGAATACCTGAAAGAGCGTGCGGCTGACGTACGTGACATCGGTAAGCGCCTGCTGCGCAACATCCTGGGCCTGGCCATTATCGACCTGAGTGCGATTCAGGATGAAGTGATCCTGGTTGCCGCTGACCTCACCCCGTCTGAAACCGCACAGCTGAACCTGAAAAAGGTTCTCGGTTTCATCACCGACGCGGGTGGCCGTACCTCCCACACCTCAATCATGGCGCGTTCTCTGGAACTGCCTGCGATCGTGGGCACCGGTAGCGTCACCTCGCAGGTGAAAAACGGCGATTATCTGATTCTGGATGCCGTAAACAATCTGGTTTACGTCAACCCAACTAACGAAGAGATCGAAAAACTGCGCGCGGTTCAGGAGCAGGTTGCGACTGAAAAAGCGGAACTCGCTAAGCTGAAAGACCTGCCAGCCATCACCCTGGACGGCCATCAGGTAGAAGTGTGCGCAAACATCGGTACCGTACGCGACGTTGATGGCGCTGAGCGCAACGGTGCGGAAGGTGTTGGTCTCTATCGTACAGAATTCCTGTTCATGGACCGCGACGCGCTGCCAACGGAAGAAGAGCAGTTTGCTGCGTATAAAGCCGTCGCAGAAGCGTGTGGCTCACAGGCGGTTATCGTCCGTACCATGGACATCGGTGGCGACAAAGAGCTGCCGTACATGAACTTCCCGAAAGAAGAGAACCCGTTCCTGGGCTGGCGTGCCGTGCGTATCGCGATGGATCGTAAAGAGATCCTGCGTGACCAGGTTCGCGCTATCCTGCGTGCCTCCGCTTTCGGTAAGCTGCGCATCATGTTCCCGATGATCATCTCTGTTGAAGAAGTGCGTGCACTGAAGAAAGAGATCGAAATCTACAAACAGGAACTGCGCGACGAAGGTAAAGCATTTGACGAGTCAATTGAGATCGGCGTGATGGTGGAAACACCAGCAGCGGCGACCATTGCGCGTCATTTAGCCAAAGAAGTTGATTTCTTTAGTATCGGTACCAATGATTTAACGCAGTACACCCTGGCAGTTGACCGTGGTAATGATATGATTTCACATCTCTACCAGCCAATGTCACCGTCCGTACTGAACTTGATCAAGCAAGTTATTGATGCTTCTCATGCAGAAGGTAAATGGACTGGCATGTGTGGTGAGCTTGCAGGCGACGAACGTGCTACACTTCTGTTGCTGGGTATGGGTCTGGACGAATTCTCTATGAGCGCCATTTCCATCCCGCGCATTAAGAAGATTATCCGTAACACGAACTTCGAAGATGCGAAGGTGTTAGCAGAGCAGGCTCTTGCTCAACCGACAACGGACGAGTTAATGACGCTGGTTAACAAGTTCATTGAAGAAAAAACAATCTGCTAATCCACGAGATGCGGCCCAAATTACTGCTTAGGAGAAGATCATGGGTTTGTTCGATAAACTGAAATCTCTGGTTTCTGATGATAAGAAAGACTCCGGAACTATTGAGATTGTTGCTCCGCTCTCCGGCGAGATCGTCAACATCGAAGACGTGCCGGATGTAGTGTTTGCTGAGAAAATCGTTGGTGATGGCATTGCTATCAAACCAACTGGCAACAAAATGGTTGCTCCAGTTGACGGCACCATCGGTAAAATTTTTGAAACCAACCATGCGTTCTCTATCGAATCTGATAGCGGTATCGAACTGTTCGTTCACTTCGGTATCGACACCGTTGAACTGAAAGGCGAAGGCTTCAAGCGTATCGCGGAAGAAGGCCAGCGTGTTAAAGTTGGCGACCCGGTGATTGAATTCGATCTGCCACTGCTGGAAGAAAAAGCCAAGTCTACCCTGACGCCGGTTGTTATCTCCAACATGGACGAAATCAAAGAACTGATCAAACTGTCTGGCAGCGTCACCGTGGGCGAAACCCCGGTTATCCGCATCAAGAAGTAATTCTTGCCGCACAGAAAAATGGCGCCTTCCGGCGCCATTTTTGTTTATGCAGGGAGGATAAGCTCGTCGTAGCCTTTCGACTGGGTATAAAGCATCACATCAGTCACCCGATCCCCGGCCATGCGAATGGCATCAGCAACGGTTTTCCCCTCAACAATTCCGCTCACCAGTTCTGAACAGAACAGATCCCCCGTTCCTTTCAGATCGGTTTCTACGCGGGGATGAGCGCTGACGGTCACGCCCTCACGCGTCACCAGCACCACGTGGATGTTTTGCGGGTCGTCGGCGACCGGCGCGCTGGTGATCGCCACCCATTTCAGAGTGTCAGAAAGCAACCCCTGCGCGGCGGCAATAGCGCTTTCCGGCGTCCGGCACGGCTTACCGCTTAACACTTCCAGCTCATAAACGTTTGGCGTAATCCCCTGCGCCAGCGGCAGCAGGTGTTCCCGGTACGCTTCCGGGATATCCGGCTTCACGTACATTCCGCTGTCGATATCGCCGATAACCGGGTCGACCAGCACCAGCAGGTCAGGATGCTGCGCTTTGACCGCCCTCAGCCACTGCGCCAGCAGCGCGATCTGGCTGGCGCTGCCCATATAGCCGGTAGTGACCGCTTTAAGCTCGCGCAGGATCTCGCGCTCTTCCAGCGCCTTCAGGTAGCCGCTGAACCACTCGTCGGGGATCACCCCGCCGTAGAAGGTGTCGTAGTGCGGCGTGTTGCTAAACAGCACCGTCGGCACGGCGGTAACGTTCAGCCTGTGGGTACGAATGTTCGGTACAGCAATGCTGTTCCCCACGCTGCCGTAAACCACCTGCGACTGCACCGCGACAATGTCGGTTTGCTGCGCCCGGGTGTTATCCCGGAATAGAATCATCTCCATGACGCTTAAATCCCCGCCCCCTGCGAATAACTCTCTTCACCAAAGACGCCGGTAGACAAATAGCGATCGCCGCGATCGCAGATAATCGCCACCACGACCGCACCGGGATTTGCCTGCGCCACGCGCAACGCCCCCGCTACCGCGCCCCCCGAGCTGACCCCGCAGAAGATGCCTTCACGCACGGCCAGTTCACGCATGGTATTCTCCGCCTCGCGCTGATGAATATCCAGCACCCGATCCACCAGCTGCGCATTAAAGATGCCCGGCATATACTCCGCAGGCCAGCGGCGAATGCCCGGAATACTGCTCCCCTCTTCCGGCTGCAGACCAACAATGGTGACCGGTTTCTCCTGCTCGCGCAAAAAACGCGACACGCCGGTAATGGTGCCGGTGGTGCCCATGCTGGAGACAAAATGGGTGATGCGCCCGCCGGTTTGCTGCCAGATTTCCGGCCCGGTGGTGGTGTAGTGCGCGTACGGGTTGTCCGGGTTATTGAACTGATCGAGCAGTTTACCTTCGCCGCGCTCGGCCATCGCTAACGCTAAGTCTCGCGCCCCTTCCATCCCCTGCTCTTTGGTTACCAGAATCAGCTCGGCCCCGTAGGCACGCATCGCGGCGCGGCGCTCCTGGCTCATGTTGTCCGGCATCAGCAGCTTCATGCGGTAGCCTTTCAGCGCCGCAATCATTGCCAGCGCGATACCGGTGTTACCGCTGGTGGCTTCAATCAGCACATCGCCTGGCTTAATTTCACCGCGTTTCTCGGCCTGGACAATCATCGACAGCGCCGCGCGGTCTTTCACCGACCCTGCCGGGTTATTGCCTTCGAGTTTGACCCAGATTTCGCTGCCGTTGGCACATCCCATGCGCTGAAGCTTGACCAGAGGGGTGTTGCCGATGGTGTGTTCGAGTGTATTCACGATTTTTACTCAATAAAAAGCCCGGTAAGCATCACGCCACCGGGCGAAAAACATACTCAATAACCTATCAGGCTGACTCCGCCAGAGCAATATCCTCGCGCGTCTCAATCCGCTCCTTACCGTGATAGATGCGCGCATGCTGCAGCCCGACAAACAGGCGCTCACCCCGGTGCGGCGGGACGTCGTCGCGCATGACCACGGTCAGCGGCTCGGTATACCAGCCCAGCGGCTGTACCACCAGTTGGGTGTAGTGTCCTTTAGGGCTAGCTTCCAGCACCTGCACCGGCAGCGGGGAATCCAGGCTGGTACGGCGGCTGACGTCCACTTCCCACGGGCGCAGGAACAGATCGACCGGCCCCTGATGCGCGGAGGTGTAGCCCAGCGGCCAGCGGTGCGCGCCGACGTGGAACTGACCGCCGCGAATGGTGCCCTGCAGGCGGTTCACCTCGCCCATAAACTCCAGCACGAAGCGGGTCGCCGGCTCGCGCCAGAGCTGTTCCGGCTCGTCAACCTGCTCGATGTTGCCCTGGCTCATGACCACCACGCGGTCCGCGACTTCCATCGCCTCTTCCTGATCGTGGGTCACGAAGACGCTGGTGAATTTCAGCTCTTCATGCAGCTGGCGCAGCCAGCGACGCAGCTCTTTGCGCACCTGCGCATCCAGCGCGCCGAAGGGTTCATCCAGCAGCAGTATTTGCGGCTCAACGGCCAGCGCGCGCGCCAGCGCCACGCGCTGCTTCTGCCCGCCGGAAAGCTGCGCCGGGAAACGGTCCGCCAGATGCGCCAGCTGCACCATCTCCAGCAGTTTGGTTACTTTCGCCTTAATGGTTGCTGCATCCGGGCGTTCACGACGCGGCAGCACCGTCAGGCCAAAGGCGATATTGTCGAAAACGGTCATGTGGCGGAACAGCGCGTAATGCTGGAAGACAAAACCCACTTTACGATCGCGGGCGTGCAGGCGGCTCACGTCGGTGCCGTGGAAGCGGATGTGCCCGCTGGTCTGATGCTCAAGCCCGGCGATGATCCGCAGCAGCGTCGTTTTGCCCGAGCCAGACGGCCCCAGCAGCGCCACCATTTGTCCGGAAGGGATATCCAGCGAGATATCATTCAGCACCTGGGTGCGACCAAAAGACTTCTTAATATTGGCAATCTCAATGCTCATGATTTCCCTCCTGATGCTGACGTTTTTCCTGATTCTCTAAACGCCACTGCACCACACTCTTCAAAAACAGGGTCAAAATCGCCATCAGCGTCAGCAACGCTGCGGCAGTAAAGGAACCGACGGTGTTGTAGTCCTGTTCCAGTAATTCAATCTGCAGCGGCAGCGACAGCGTTTCACCGCGAATCGAGCCGGATACCACCGACACCGCACCAAACTCACCGATGGCGCGGGCGTTGGTCAGCACCACGCCGTAAAGCAGCGCCCAGCGAATGTTCGGCAACGTCACGCGGCGGAACATCTGCCAGCCGGATGCGCCAAGCAGAACGGCCGCTTCGTCTTCATTGCTGCCCTGGCTTAACATCACCGGCACCAGCTCACGCACCACGAACGGACAGGTCACGAAGATCGTCACCAGCACCATGCCCGGCCAGGCGAACATGATCTGCAGGTTATGTTCATCCAGCCAGCCGCCCAGCGGGCCGTTGGAGCCGTAAAAGAGCAGGTAAACCAGACCGGCAACAACAGGCGACACGGCAAACGGAATATCCAGCAGGGTCAGCAGCAGCTGACGTCCCGGGAAGTTAAAGCGCGTCACCAGCCAGGCCAGCAGCGTACCGAAGACCAGGTTCACCGGCACGGTGATCAGGGCAATCAGCACCGTCAGCCAGATGGCGTGCAGCATGTCCGGGTTCGCCAGGTTCTCCAGCGCGGGCATCAGCCCCTTGCTGAACGCCTGGACGAAGATATAAATCGTCGGCACGACGAGAATGAGGGCGGAAACCAGCACGCCCACGCCAATCAGAAACCATTTACCCCAGTTGATGCGGGGCGCATCGTATCGCTTCAATTGCGTAACTTCCGCCATCAGTGACCTACCACACGTCGACCAAAGCGACTTTGCAGAGTGTTAATCGAGTACAACAGCAGCAGCGAGGCCGCGAGGATCACCGAGGCAATCGCGCTCGCCGCCGGATAATCAAACTCCTGCAGGCGGATGAAAATCATCAGCGAGGTGACTTCCGTTTTCCAGGCGATGTTCCCGGCGATAAATATCACCGCGCCGAACTCACCCAGGCTGCGGGTAAACGACAGCGCGACGCCCGCCATCAGCGCCGGAGAGAGCTCTGGCAGAACCACTTTGCGGAAGCTCTGCCAGCGCGTGGCGCCCAGCGTTTCCGCCGCTTCTTCGTATTCCGGACCCAGCTCTTCCAGTACCGGCTGCACGGTACGCACCACAAACGGGATGCTGGTAAAGGCCATCGCCACCGCGATCCCGAGCCAGGTATAGGTCACCTTGATGTCAAATTTCGCCAGCCACTCGCCGTACAGCCCGTTCACGGAGAAGAGCGACGCGAGGGTTAAGCCCGCAACCGCCGTCGGCAGCGCAAACGGCAGATCCATCAGGGCATCAAGCAGCGTACGGCCCGGGAAGCGATAGCGGGTTAAGATCCACGCCATCAGCAGGCCAAACACGCCGTTAAAAATGGAGGCAACAAACGCCGACAGCAGCGTCACCTTATAGGCCGCCACCACCTGCGGGTTGGTGACCACGTCCCAGTACTGCGCCCAGCTCATCTCAGAGAGCTGCATCACCAGCGCGCTGAGCGGCAACAGCAGGATCAGGCAGACGAACAGCAGGCTGGTTCCGAGGCTTAAGGTAAAGCCCGGCAGCACGCGTTTTGTCGAGACTGCAAACATTACTTACGCCCCGCCGCCAGCAGTTTGTCTAACTCACCGCCGCTGGCAAAGTGCGTTTTCATCACCTCAGGCCAGGAGCCGAAATGATCTTCCACGCGGAACAGCGCGGTCTGCGGGAATTTGTCCTTCAGTTTGTTCATTACGTCGGGGTTGTTCACGCGGTAGTAGTAATCGGTGATGATGGCCTGCGCCTGCGGGCTGTACAGGTAGTTGAGATAGGCTTTTGCCGCTTTCTCGGTGCCGTTCGCCTGCACGTTTTTATCCACCCACGCCACCGGGAACTCAGCCAGGATGTTGGTTTTCGGAATAACCACCTCGAAGCCCTGCGCTTCGTACTGCTTGCGAATGTTGTTCACTTCGGATTCAAAGCTGATCAGCACGTCGCCCAGACCACGCTCGGCGAAGGTCGTGGTCGCGCCGCGGCCGCCGGTATCAAACACTTCGACGTTTTTCAGGAACTGGGTCATGAACTGCTCGGTCTTCGCTTTATCCTTACCGTCAGCCTTGTCTGCCGCGCCCCACGCGGCTAAATAGGTGTAGCGCGCGTTACCTGAAGTTTTTGGGTTCGGGAAAATCAGCTTCACGTCGGAACGCACCAGGTCGCTCCAGTCGTGGATGTTCTTCGGGTTGCCCTTACGCACCAGGAAGCCCATGGTGGAGTAGAACGGCGAGCTATTGTTTGGCAAGCGGCTCTGCCAGTCAGCCGGGAGCAGTTTGCCCTTGTCGTGCAGGATCTGCACGTCAGTCACCTGGTTATAGGTCACGACATCTGCTTTCAGCCCCTGCAAAATCGCCAGCGCCTGCTTGGATGAACCGGCGTGGGATTGCTTGATGGTCAGCTTATCGCCATTGTTTTCTTTCGCCCACTGCTGCTCGAACGGTGGGTTAAGGGCGGCAAACAGCTCGCGGGAGACATCATACGAGCTGTTCAGCAGCTCGGTCGCCTGCGCCTGGGCCACCAGCAGTAAACCTGCCAGCGCCAGAGTTCCTTTTTTCAGTACAGTAACGGCCATTGCGCACCCTTATAAATGTGATGACTATCTTATAGTCATAATATTTATAACGGGGATGAAAGGAGTAACGGTTTTATATACCGTTTGGTGATTTACAAGCAGAAAAGGGAATAAGGGTGCGGGGAAAATTGCCGGGTGGCGCTAACGCTTACCCGGCCTACGTATGGGGAGCGTTTTACAGCGCCAGCAGGCGCTCAACGGACGGCGCAAAATAGTAGCCGCCGGTGACCGGGCGGGTGAAGCGCAGCATGGCGTCGCGCTTGCCGTCAGTGTCACCGAACATGCTCAGCAGCTGCTGCTCAATATTGTGCAGCCGCGCGCAGTAGGCGCAGAAGTAGAGGCCGTGCGTGCCGCTTGCCGTGCCGTACGGCAGGCTCTGACGAACAATTTTGAGCCCCTTGCCGTCTTCCTTAAGGTCAACGCGGGACAGGTGCGAGGTCACCGGGCGCGCATCGCCGTCGATCTCTTCGTTGGCTTCTTTGGTGCGGCCAATCATCATCTCCTGGTCGTGCACGCTCATGCGGTTAAGCTGCTTGAGGTTGTGCTCCCAGCGCTGGACGAACACGTAGCTGCCGCCCGCGTCCAGGCCGTCTTTGATGACCGCCACGTCGCGACGAACCTCTTCACCCGCCGGGTTTTCGGTGCCGTCAACGAAGCCGCTCAGATCGCGCTCTTCCACCCAGCGGAAGCCATGAACCTCTTCCTGCACGTCGATGCTGTCGCCAAACGCTTCAACCGCCGCCTGCGCAACGGAGAAGTTCACGTCGTGGCGCAGAGAGAGGATGTGGATCAGCACGTCATATTGGGTGGCTGGCGCCAGGCCTTTGCCATAAGGGATAAAATCCTTCAGCTCTTCCGCGCCTTCGCCGCCGCTCAGCTGACGCCAGACGTTATTGCCGAAAGCGACGACGGCACCCAGATGGGCGTCCGGGAATTTGGCCTGGAAGGTGGCCAGTTTATCAACGAAAACTTTGCTGGCCGCGCGCAGGGCTTCCACGTCCCCTTTAACATTGGCTTCAATCCAAATCGCCGCGCGGCAATGTTCTGGCAAAATGCCACTCTGAACCTGAGACATCGCTCCTCCTGAAATAAAGATGCCACGTCAGCGTGGCATTGATGGCGGCTATTATACCCAGATTTCAGCGAGGCGGTTTGTTCAGGCGCAAATTACTGCTTCCAGAGTATTTTGCTCACTTTCCAGCTCTTCAGCGTGTCGTCAGAGGGCATCAATCCTTCCGGACCGCTCCAGGTTCCGGTGAAGACATAGCTGATGTGCTGGCTGCCTTCTGCCTTACATTCCACCGCCACGCCATCGTCTGAAGGGGCGCTGCTGCAGTTGCCAAAGGCCTGTTTATAAAGATCGCTAAACGGAGTGCCCACCTTTACGCCGCTGGCGGTCGGAATATCTTCGTCCAGCACGGCAATGCGGTTCACCGTCCCTTTATCACCGTTAATCACCAGCGCCAGCTTGTCGCCCTTCAACGCTTCAAAGTAACGTACAATGTTGCCATTCTCGGTTTTCATCCCGCTACGCAGGCGATAGTCACTGCTCAGGGCATCCTGAATAGCGTCCTGATCGAGCGCCGTTGACGCGGTAATTTTTCCCACGCCCTGCTCGGTCACTTCGGTGGAAGAGCCAAACCAGTTCCACGGATACGCGGCGGACCAGTTAATGGAGGAGAGCGTCGAACAGCCGGTTAACGCCAGCGGGAGAGCGCATAAAAGTAAACGCAGCGATTTCATTGAAACGTCCTTTCTAATTAAATCAACGCTTGTTGGAGTGCGGCATCGGCAAAAAGTGCCGCGCTAATCTGACTCTTGCGTAAAACAGGCGCGTAAGCGGGGATTCGTCAGCAGCCACATCAGCGCCACAATATCCGCCACCACCAGCGCGATGCCGATACCGGAAAGCGGTTCACCCAGCCACCAGAGCACGGGTTGCCAGAACAGCAGCGCAATCTGGGCGAGGATCAGCAGCCAGCGAAGCGCACGCCACAGACGCGGGATTACATGCCGTCGACCGCTGCACAAAAAAGCCACCACCGCCGGTACGCCCGGCAGTAAGCCAAGCCAGAAGGCATCGTGGTCGGGATAAAAGAGATTCAGCAGCGTATCGCCCTGCCCGCGCGACGCACCGGCCATTACAAACAGTACCCAGGTACGGGCCTGGAGGAGCAAAACGCACCAGAACAAAAACGGCAGCCTGACGCGGCCCTGCGCGTCATAGTCAGCCGGGTGGATCTCAGTACTCTTCATCTTCGATCAGGCGCTTACCCAGCGTCAGCACGTCGGCGTGCTCGTAGCCCAGACGCTCATACATGCCCAGCACCACGTCGTTATCTTCCCGCACCATGATCTGGATTTTCGGGCAGCCGCGGGCGATGAGTTTCTTTTCCAGACGATTGAGCAGCGCGTTGGCGATGCCACGCGCCCGATATTCCGGGTGGACGCCCAGATAATAGGCCGAGCCGCGGTGGCCGTCATACCCCCCCATTACCGTCCCGACCACCTCGCCGTTCACTTCCGCGACCAGAAACAGGCTAACGTCGTGATTCACCTTACGTTCGATATCCATTTCCGGATCGTTCCACGGACGCAGCAGATCGCAGCGCTCCCAAAGGGTGATCACCTCTTCGAAATCTTCCTGGCGAAAAACGCGTATCTCCATGGTATTAACCGCCTTTTCGGGTTTAAAAACAGTGATTATGGCGTGAACGGGGCGTTTAGCCAATAACCGGGGAAAATCTCGCCAAAATTTGGCATAATGTCACTTTGTCACGTATTGAAATGAAAAGTAAAACAATTCTCAATAAGGACTGTCGTAACGGGAAACACGATACGATATAACACCAGGACCCCATTTTTCAGTATTCAGGCCGCATGAGCACATTCAAACCATTAAAAGCACTCACATCGCGTCGTCAGGTTCTCAAAGCGGGGCTGGCGGCCTTAACGTTAACGGGCATCGCTAAGCAGGCTCAGGCAAAAGACGAGAGCACGCTCAAAACCAGTAACGGACACAGCAAACCGAAAACCAAAAAGCCGGGCGCAAAGCGTCTGGTGATGCTCGATCCGGGCCACGGCGGTATTGATACCGGCGCCATTGGCCGAAACGGTTCGAAAGAAAAACACGTCGTGCTGGCAATTGCAAAAAATGTGCGATCGATTTTACGCAGCAACGGCATTGACGCCCGCCTGACGCGCACGGGCGACACGTTCATTCCACTGTACGACCGCGTGGAAATTGCCCACAAGCACGGCGCCGACCTGTTTATGTCCATTCATGCGGATGGCTTCACAAACCCTTCCGCCGCGGGCGCGTCGGTGTTTGCCCTCTCCAACCGCGGCGCCAGTAGCGCTATGGCGAAATACCTTTCCGATCGCGAAAACCGGGCGGATGAAGTAGCCGGGAAGAAGGCCACGGATAAAGATCATCTCTTGCAGCAGGTTCTGTTCGATCTCGTGCAAACGGACACCATCAAAAACAGCCTGACGCTCGGCTCGCATATCCTCAAGCGGATTAAGCCGGTGCACCGTCTGCACAGTAAAAGCACCGAACAGGCGGCGTTTGTGGTGCTGAAGTCACCGTCCATCCCGTCCGTGCTGGTGGAAACGTCCTTTATTACCAATCCGGAAGAAGAGCGCCTGCTCGGCACCACGGCGTTTCGCCAGAAGATCGCCAACGCCATCGCCTCCGGCATTATCAGTTACTTCAACTGGTTCGATAACCAGAAAGCGCACTCCAGGAAACGCTGATGAAACCTAATGCACAGCTGGTCAAAACGTTCCTGCTGCAGCTGCAGGATGAGATTTGCCAGAAACTGGCCGCCGCAGACGGCGGTGAATTCCAGGAAGATAGCTGGCAGCGCGAAGCGGGCGGCGGCGGGCGCAGCCGCGTGCTGCGTAACGGCGGCATCTTCGAACAGGCGGGCGTGAATTTTTCCCACGTTCACGGCGACGCCATGCCCGCGTCCGCTACCGCGCACCGCCCTGAGCTGGCGGGCCGCAGCTTCGAAGCGATGGGCGTCTCGCTGGTGATCCACCCGCATAACCCGTTTGTTCCGACCAGCCACGCCAACGTGCGCTTTTTCATCGCGGAGAAGCCAGGAGCCGATCCGGTCTGGTGGTTTGGCGGCGGTTTCGACATGACGCCCTACTACGGCTTCGAAGAGGATGCCGTGCACTGGCATACCACCGCGCGGGACCTTTGCCTGCCGTTTGGCGAGGACGTCTACCCGAAATTTAAAAAGTGGTGCGACGATTATTTTTACCTGAAGCACCGCGACGAGCAGCGCGGCATCGGCGGGCTGTTCTTTGACGATCTCAACACGCCGGATTTTGATACGGCATTTAGCTTTATGCGCGCGGTGGGCGAAGGGTTCACCGACGCGTACCTGCCGATTGTCGAACGCCGTAAAAACACCGACTACGGCGTGCGCGAGCGTGAGTTCCAGCTTTATCGTCGCGGGCGGTACGTGGAGTTCAACCTGGTGTGGGATCGCGGGACGCTGTTCGGCCTGCAGACCGGCGGACGCACGGAGTCGATTCTGATGTCTATGCCGCCGCTGGTGCGCTGGGAGTACAGCTACGAGCCAAAAGAAGGCAGCCCGGAGGCTGCCTTGAGTGAGTTCCTTAAAGTACGCGACTGGATTTAACTGCCGGATGGTGCTGCGCTTATCCGGCCTACTCAATCCCCAGGTCGGGTAAGCACACGCGCCCTTACAGCGGCTGCGTCTGCGCCTCAACCACCGCCAGCGCCACCATGTTCACGATACGGCGCACGGAGGCAATCGGCGTTAACACATGCACCGGCTTCGCCACGCCCATCAGCACCGGTCCTACGGTCACCCCTTCAGAGCTGGAGACGCGCAGCAGGTTGTAACTGATACGCGCCGCTTCCACGTTCGGCATAATCAGGATGTTCGCCGATCCCTTCAGCGGGCTGTCCGGCATACGTTCGTTGCGGATGCTCTCCACCAGCGCGGCATCACCGTGCATTTCCCCGTCAATCATCAGCTCCGGCGCACGCTCACGCACCAGTTCCAGAGTCTGGCGCATTTTGCACGCCGCCGCGGATTTAGACGAACCAAAGTTTGAGTGCGACAGCAGCGCCACCTTCGGCTCAATACCAAAGCGACGCACGGTCTCGGCGGCCATCACGGTGATCTCCGCCAGTTCGTCCGGGGTTGGATCGTCGTTCACGTAGGTATCGGCAATAAAGGTGTTGCCGCTCGGCAGCAGCAGCGCGTTCATCGCCCCGGCGGTGTGCACGCCGTCGCGATAGCCGAAGATCTCCTGCACCACGCTGAAATGCTCGTGGTAATCGCCGATGGTGCCGCAGATCAGCGCATCCGCCTCGCCGCGATGGACCATGATCGCGCCGATGACCGTAGTATTGCTGATCACCGCCCGCTGTGCCTGCTCCTGGGTGATCCCGCGACGCTTCATGATCGCGTAATATTCGTTCCAGTACTCCTTGAAGCGCGGATCGGATTCGTTGTTAACGATCTCGAAGTCGACGCCCGGCTTAATCTGCAGGCCCAGCTTCTGAATGCGCATCTCGATCACGCTCGGACGACCAATCAGGATCGGCTTCGCCAGCCCTAAGGTGATCAGTTCCTGCGTGGCGTGCAGCACGCGCGCCTCTTCCCCTTCCGCCAGCACCACGCGCTTCGCGTCTGCGCGAGCCTGAGAGAAGATCGGCTTCATAAACAGGTTAGTTTTGTAGACGAACTCGGTGAGCTTATCGACGTACGCGTCGAAATCCTGAATCGGACGCGTCGCCACGCCGGAGTCCATCGCCGCTTTGGCAACGGCTGGCGCAATTTTGACAATCAGGCGCGGATCGAACGGTTTTGGAATGATGTAGTCCGGGCCAAAGCTCAGATCCTGATCCCCATACGCGGAGGCGACCACTTCGCTCTGCTCAGCGTGCGCCAGCTCGGCGATGGCGTGAACGGCGGCAAGCTTCATCTCTTCGTTGATCGCCGTCGCGCCAACGTCCAGCGCCCCGCGGAAGATGAACGGGAAGCAGAGCACGTTGTTCACCTGGTTCGGGTAGTCCGAACGGCCGGTACAGATAATGGCGTCTTCGCGCACCGCCTTCGCCAGCGGCGGCAGGATTTCCGGTTCCGGGTTCGCCAGCGCCAGGATCATCGGCGCGCGCGCCATTTTCTGCACCATTTCCTGGGTCAGCACTTTCGGGCCTGAACAGCCGAGGAAGATATCCGCGCCGTCAATCACGTCCTCAAGCGTGCGCTTGCCGTCATCTTCCACGGCATACGCCGCTTTGGTTTCCGCCATGTTCGGCTCGCGGTCTTTGTAGATAACGCCCTTAGAGTCGCAGACCACGATATTGTGTTTCTGCATGCCCAACGCCACCAGCAGGTTCATACAGGCGATGGCCGCCGCGCCCGCGCCGGAGACCACCATGCGCACGTCGGAGAGATTTTTCTCCACCACGCGCAGGCCGTTGAGAATGGCAGCGGTACTGATAATCGCCGTGCCGTGCTGGTCGTCATGGAACACGGGAATGTTCATACGCTCGCGCAACTTCTGCTCGATATAGAAACATTCCGGCGCTTTGATGTCTTCCAGGTTGATCCCGCCGAAGGTCGGCTCCAGCGCGGCCACCACGTTGATGAACTTATCGGGATCGAGTTCGTCCACTTCGATATCGAACACGTCGATACCGGCGAATTTCTTAAACAGTACGCCCTTCCCTTCCATCACCGGTTTACCGGCCAGGGCACCAATGTTGCCCAGGCCCAGCACCGCCGTACCGTTAGAGATAACGGCGACAAGGTTGCCGCGCGCGGTGTATTTGTAGGCCGCCAGCGGATCTTTTTCGATCTCCAGACACGGCGCAGCCACGCCCGGCGAGTAGGCCAGCGCCAGATCGCGCTGGGTCGCCAGCGGCTTGGTTGGGGAGACCTGAATTTTACCGGGGACAGGGAACTCGTGAAAATCGAGGGCACTCTGTTTTAACTGATCGTCCATCTTGTTATTCCTTTTACGTATCGGTCAGATAGTATCGCCGCTGAGCAGCGCATAAACTTTGAAGGCTGCCAAACTCTCGCCATCACACATTAAAAATTGTTATCAATTTATAACAGCCATGTTACCCGTCTCAAAAGCAATGCCTGCCCCGTCTGCTATGCTTTTTTGTTAAGTCCATCATGATTTTCTCAGAAGTGTGAACTAACGCACTCATCTAACTCTTTTATTTCCAAGGAGTAATTATTTATGAACCAGCTAGACGGCATCAAACAATTCACCACCGTGGTTGCAGACAGCGGCGATATCGAGTCGATTCGCCACTATCAGCCAGAGGACGCGACCACCAACCCTTCGCTGCTTCTGAAAGCGGCGGGGCTTGCCCATTTTAGCCATCTGATTGACGACGCGATTGCCTACGGTAAACAGCGCGGGAAAACGCAGGAGCAGCAGGTTGCTGAAGCCAGCGACAAGCTGGCGGTTAATTTTGGTGCGGAAATTCTGAAAAGCATTCCGGGGCGCGTGTCGACCGAAGTGGATGCCCGCCTCTCATTCGATCAGGAAAAGAGTATTAACAAAGCGCGCCGCCTGGTGGAGCTCTACCAGGAACAGGGGATCGATAAGTCACGCATTCTGATCAAGCTCGCGTCCACATGGGAAGGCATCCGCGCGGCAGAGGTTCTGGAAAAAGAGGGGATCCACTGCAACCTGACGCTGCTGTTCTCCTTTGCCCAGGCGCGCGCCTGTGCCGAAGCGGGCGTGTTCCTGATCTCGCCGTTTGTCGGGCGCATCTACGACTGGTATCAGGCGAAACAGCCGATGGACCCGTACGTGGTAGAGGAAGACCCTGGCGTGAAGTCGGTGCGTAATATCTACGATTATTACAAGCAGCATCGCTACGAAACCATTGTGATGGGGGCCAGCTTCCGCCGCACCGAGCAGATCCTGGCGCTCGCAGGGTGCGACCGTCTGACCATCTCCCCTGACCTGCTGAAAAAGCTGCAGGAGAGCGACGAAACGGTGATCCGCAAGCTGGTGCCGACCTCTACCGTCCTGCCAAAACCGAAAGCCATGACCGAAGCGGAGTTCCGCTGGGAGCACAATCAGGACCCTATGGCCGTGGAAAAACTGGCGGACGGCATCCGCCAGTTCGCCGTCGACCAGCGAAAACTCGAAGATCTTCTCGCCGCCAAACTTTAACCTTGCCACGGAGTGAACTATGTCCCGTAAAGAGCTCGCTAACGCCATTCGCGCCCTCAGCATGGATGCCGTACAAAAAGCCAATTCCGGCCACCCTGGCGCCCCGATGGGGATGGCCGATATTGCCGAAGTGCTGTGGAACGACTTCCTGAAGCACAACCCCACTGACCCAACCTGGTACGACCGCGACCGTTTTATTCTCTCCAACGGCCACGCCTCGATGCTGCTCTACAGCCTGCTGCACCTTTCCGGCTACGACCTGCCGCTTGAGGAGTTAAAAAACTTCCGCCAGCTGCACTCCAAAACGCCGGGCCACCCGGAGATCGGCTATACACCGGGCGTGGAAACGACCACCGGCCCGCTGGGCCAGGGGCTGGCGAATGCCGTCGGCCTGGCAATTGCCGAGCGTACGCTGGCCGCGCAGTTCAACCAGCCCGACCACGAGATTGTCGATCACTACACCTACGTCTTTATGGGTGACGGCTGCCTGATGGAGGGGATCTCCCACGAGGTCTGCTCGCTGGCGGGCACGCTGGGGCTCGGCAAGCTGATTGGCTTCTATGACCACAACGGCATCTCCATCGACGGGGAAACCGAGGGCTGGTTTACCGACGACACGGCAAAACGCTTTGAGGCCTATCACTGGCACGTGGTGCACGAGATTGACGGCCACGATCCGGAAGCGGTGAAAAAAGCGATTCAGGAAGCGCAGAGCGTGAAGGACAAACCGTCCCTGATTATCTGCCGTACCACCATTGGCTTCGGCTCGCCGAACAAAGCGGGCAAAGAAGAGGCGCACGGCGCGGCGCTGGGCGAAGAGGAAGTGGCGCTGACCCGCCAGAAACTGGGCTGGAAATATCCGCCGTTTGAGATCCCGAAAGAGATCTACAGAGCATGGGATGCCCGCGAAGACGGTGAGAAAGCGCAGCAGGCCTGGAACGAAAAATTTGCCGCCTACAAAAAAGCGCACCCGGAGCTGGCCGCCGAGTTTTCCCGCCGCATGAGCGGTGGCCTGCCGGAAGACTGGGACGATAAAACCCAGGCGCTGATTGAAAATCTGCAGTCCAACCCGGCGAAAATCGCTACCCGTAAGGCATCGCAAAACACCCTGAACGCGATTGGCCCTCTCCTGCCTGAGCTGCTCGGCGGCTCGGCGGATCTGGCGCCAAGCAACCTGACCATCTGGTCAGGCTCTAAATCCCTGAAGGAAGACATTGCCGGGAACTACATCCACTACGGCGTGCGCGAGTTCGGGATGACCGCGATTGCTAACGGCATCGCCCATCACGGCGGCTTCGTGCCCTACACTGCCACCTTCCTGATGTTCGTCGAGTACGCCCGAAACGCGGCGCGTATGGCGGCGCTGATGAAGGCCCGGCAGATCATGGTCTACACCCATGACTCCATCGGGCTGGGTGAGGATGGTCCGACGCACCAGGCGGTAGAGCAGCTGGCAAGCCTGCGCCTGACGCCAAACTTCAGCACCTGGCGTCCCTGCGACCAGGTGGAAGCCGCGGTGGGCTGGAAGCTGGCCGTTGAGCGTCATAACGGACCTACGGCGCTGATCCTGTCGCGCCAGAACCTGGCGCAGATCGAGCGCACGCCGGAGCAGGTAAAAAACATTGCCCGCGGCGGGTACATCCTGAAAGACAGCGGCGGCAAGCCGGACGTGATCCTGATTGCCACCGGTTCCGAGGTGGAAATCACGGTGAAAGCGGCGGAGAAGCTGACCGCCGAAGGTCACGCGGTGCGCGTGGTATCTCTGCCTTCAACGGATATTTTTGACGCCCAGGACGAGGCGTATCGGGAATCGGTGCTGCCTTCCAGCGTTGCGGCGCGCGTGGCGGTGGAAGCGGGTATTGCCGACTACTGGTATAAGTACGTGGGGCTGAAAGGGGCTATTGTGGGCATGCGGGGTTACGGTGAATCCGCTCCTGCCGACAAGCTGTTCCCGTATTTCGGCTTTACCGTTGAGAACGTGGTGGAGAAAGCGCTGAGCGTGTTGTAGTGCGACAGCGCCATCCGGCAAAACTAGCGAGTGATCCACAGCGTGGGCCAGGCGTCTGGCCCATTCCAGCTATCGCAGCTTGGCTCTTCCGCGTAGCGTACCAGGCGAAAACGCTGGCCGTCAAAACGCCAGCGCGTCTGGATCCCGCAGTCTCCAATACCGCGTCCCAGCGCCAGCGTCGTCAGCTCGCGCGTTTTCTCATCAAAGCGGGCGTTCATCAGCTCCATATCGCTGCTCTGGCTGGAGGGGGTGAACGGCAGACGTAACCTGACGCTACGGGCGGCGAACGGTTTTTTACGCGAGACCTGCCACGCCAGATCGACCGTGTTATAGGCCCCCGCTTCACAGCTGACGATCAACAGCGCTTTGTCATCCGTTAATGCAGTGACGCGTACTTCACGACGGTTAGGATCCAGCGAGCATTGGCTGTTGTTCATCCGCCACGTCCCATAATCCAGCAGATCGTTCAGCTCGCTATGCGTCAGCGGCGTCGGCGTCGGGTTCACCACGGCCACCTTTTTTAATGCCGGTGCAGGAGGCACGCTCAGCGGCGGGCTATCTCCTTTTTTAATCCATGCCGTTTCGCTGCCAACGCGCTTCTGCTGGGCGTCGATAAACAGCAGCGCCGCCTTCAGACCGACCAGCGAGATCGCCTGCTTCCCCCCGCGCAGGGTCAGCGCCTGCCCTTCCTGAATGTTTTTCAGAAACGTGGTGATGGTACCCGCATCTTCAGTTTTGAGATGCCAGGGGGTTAACTGCCAGTGCTGCGAATTGAGCTTTAACGGAACGTTGTCGAGCAGCAGGCGCGGGGCAATGTCAGGCTCTTTAACCGGCGGGGCCGAAAGCCCGCCAAGATCGATGCGCAGGCTGGCGTCCGTTTTGGCGCCTGCGCTACGGCTCAGCGTCATGACCAAACCGCGATGCTCGCCGGTGTTTCGCGCCACGCAAAAATTCTGGTTATTGCAGGTAACCTGCCAGTCTGAAAAAGACTGCTGCGCGGGCGCAGCCCACACCAGAGGTGCGGGTAGCACGCAGAAAATGAAGAAAAGCAAAACGCAGTAGCGCATGAATGGCACAGCCCCGGAAACGAAAAGGTCAATCTGGGGCGTATCTTCGTGCCCAGGGCGGGCGGGCTCAATCGGATTTATCGGATAGATTTATCTGAAATACACCTTATCACGACATCGGTTTAGGGTTCATTAAGCCGCTGGTTTGCAGATACTGTAACAGGATCACCGCTTTACCGTCGCGGATCTCGCCGCTTTTCACCATCTCAACGGCCTGGGTGAAAGGCATTTCCAGCACTTCAATGTCTTCATCCTCCACACCGCCGCCGCGATGCGTGCGCTGGGCATCGGTGTATTCCGCAATGAAGAAATGGACCAGCTCGGTCACCCCGCCAGGGGACATGAAAAGCTCAAAGACTTTTTGCACCTCGCCCACTTCAAAACCGGTCTCCTCAACGGCCTCCTTGCGGATGCAGACTTCCGGCTCATCGTCATCAAGCAGGCCGGCGCAGGTTTCAATCAGGCGCCCGTCCGCATTGCCGTTGACCCAGGTCGCGACCCGAAACTGGCGAATCAGCACCACGCTTTGCTTTTCACGGTTATACAGCAGAATGGTTGCGCCATTGCCCCGGTCGTAGACTTCGCGTTTGTGGCGAATCACGTCACCGTTCTTACGGGTTAAATCGTAAGTGATGTTACGCAGGACAAAGTAATTTTCAGAAAGGATTTTGTCTTTGATAACGGTTATGTTCAGGGACATACGGGCTCCACGGCTAAATGAGTCTGTTTATACTACCCCGTGAAGCCCGCTTTGTCGTCCGTCGGCTCAGGCGGCGCGTTACTTCTCGCCAGATTTCAGGTTAATGCCAAAAGCGGCTTTTGGATCAATAACCTTATCTTTAGTATGAATAAGCTATTTGCTCGCTACCGCGTTATCAGGCAATGTACAACTGCCCATGACCTGTGGCTGAGCCATTTTATGCAGAGATCCGTTCCGTGACCGTTAAACGCCCCGTTTCCGGAAGCCTTGCCTGGGCTTTCTTTTCGATCATTGCCCTGTCCGTGCTGACCAGCACCGTCGCGCTGCTGACGCTTGCCAGCAGCCAGCGTGACGCCGAAGCTATCAACATTGCAGGCTCGCTGCGCATGCAGAGCTACCGCCTCGGCTACGAGATGCAGCGCAACAGCCCCTCCCTTATGGCGCATCGTGAGAACTGGCAGCGAACGTTAAGCGCGCCTTCCCTGGAGAAGCTGAACCGCTGGTACGTCCCGGACAACGTCAAGGCGCGCTATCAGCAGCTGCATGTGGCCTGGCTGGACATGGACAAGCACATCGCCCGCAGCGACAGCGCATGGTATGACGCTCACATTGAGGATTTTGTCGGCCGTATTGATGCCTTTGTGCTCGCCCTCCAGCACTACACCGAAAATAAAATCCAGACGGTGACCCTCCTCTCTCTGGCTGGCGCGCTCGGGATCCTGCTGCTGACGCTGTTTACCCTGCGGCGCATCCGTCGCCAGGTGGTGTTGCCGCTGAACAACCTGGTGGCCGCCAGCGAACGCATTGAGCGAGGGGAATTTACCACCCCGGCGCCGGACACCTCGCTCCCCAACGAGCTGGGCCAGCTCTCCCGCGCCTTCAACCATATGTCGGGCGAGCTACATACTCTCTATCGGTCGCTCGAAGCCTCCGTCGCGGAAAAGACGCGGCATTTGCATGAAGCCCACCAGCAGCTCGACATGCTGTTCAAATGCTCCCAGGCGCTGAATACCGGGCAGATAGACAGCCTGTGCTTCCGGCATATTTTGCAGATTGTGCATGAATACACGCAGATGAATTACCTGGAGCTACGCACCAGCGACGACTGGCGGCTGTGTGAAGGAACAGAGGTGAGCGGCATTTCTCTGCAAACCCTGCCGGTGCTGATGCAGGATACCCTCTACGGCGAGCTGCGCTGGCAAAGCGAGACGGGCAGCGTTCCTCTTCCGCTGATGAGAAGCGTGGCGACCATGCTCGGACGTGGGCTGTACTTTAACCAGGCGCAGAAGCATTACCAGCAGCTGCTGCTGATGGAGGAGCGCGCCACCATCGCCCGCGAGCTGCATGATTCGCTGGCGCAGGTACTCTCCTATCTGCGGATCCAGCTCACGCTGCTTAAACACGCCGTGCCGGCGGAAAATGCCTCCGCGCAGACGATCATCACCGACTTCTCCCGCGAGCTGAACAACGCCTGGCAGCAGCTGCGCGAGCTGCTGACCACCTTCCGCCTGACACTAAACCATGCGAATTTACCCGCGGCGCTGCAGGAGTCTCTCGATGCCCTGCAGAGCCAGACGCAGGCGAAGCTGCACCTCGACTGCCGCCTCTCCACCCTGGCGCTTGACGCGCAGAAGCAAGTGCATTTGCTACAGATCGTGCGGGAGGCCGTCCTGAATGCAATTAAGCACGCGCAGGCCAGCGAGATCACCGTCAGCTGCGTGACCGCCGTGGACGGCACGCACAGCGTCAGCATTCGCGACAACGGCATCGGGATTGGCGAGGCCAGCGAGCCGCCGGGACACTACGGGCTGAACATTATGCGAGAACGCGCGCAACGGCTCGGCGGAATGCTGCACTTCTCGCAGCCGCAAAACGGCGGCACGCAGGTCAGCGTGACGTTCCCCGCACCCGCGCCGTTAACAGGTAAATAACGGTAAAGGGTGAAGCGCCGGGAAAAGCGCATGATAATTTACATTATCTCCTTTATTTCTCCACGTTTGGCCTGGGCCTTACCGCTAAAGTGATGCGGGCAATAAACAATAATGACGTGCAGCAAAACGAGGTCACACTTTCATGGCGAATTTTTTCATCGATCGCCCCATTTTTGCCTGGGTGCTTGCCATCCTGTTGTGTCTGACAGGTGTCCTGGCGATTACTTCTCTTCCCGTTGAGCAATATCCCGATCTGGCACCGCCGAACGTGCGTGTCACAGCAAACTACCCCGGCGCGTCCGCACAAACGCTGGAAAATACCGTGACGCAGGTTATCGAGCAGAACATGACGGGTCTGGATAATCTGATGTACATGTCCTCCCAAAGCAGCGCCACGGGACAGGCTACGGTTACCCTGAGCTTTGAGGCGGGCACCGACCCGGACGAAGCGGTGCAGCAGGTACAAAACCAGCTGCAGTCGGCCATGCGTAAACTGCCCCAGGCCGTGCAGAACCAGGGCGTCACCGTGCGTAAAACCGGTGATACCAACATTCTGACCATCGCGTTTGTCTCCACCGATGGCTCAATGGATAAACAGGACATTGCGGACTACGTCGCCAGTAATATTCAGGACCCGCTCAGCCGTATTAACGGCGTGGGGGATATCGACGCCTATGGCTCACAGTACTCGATGCGTATCTGGCTCGATCCCAACAAGCTGAACAGCTATCAGATGACGGCGACCGACGTGACGGACGCCATCAAAGCACAGAACGCCCAAATTGCCGTGGGGCAACTGGGAGGCACGCCTTCCGTCGATAAACAGGCCCTGAACGCCACCATTAATTCGCAATCTCTGCTTCAGACCCCGGACCAGTTCCGCAACATCACCCTGCGCGTGAATCAGGATGGTTCAGAAGTGCGTCTGGGCGACGTTGCTAAGGTGGAAATGGGTGCGGAGAAATACGATTACCTGAGCCGCTTTAACGGCAACCCGGCCTCTGGACTGGGAATTAAGCTGGCCTCCGGCGCAAACGAAATGGCGACGGCGAAGCTGGTATTGGACCGTCTGGATGAGCTGTCGCAGTATTTTCCGCACGGGCTGGAGTACAAAGTCGCCTATGAAACCACCTCCTTCGTTAAAGCCTCGATTGAGGACGTAGTCAAAACCCTGCTGGAAGCGATCGCCCTGGTGTTCCTGGTGATGTACCTGTTCCTGCAAAACTTCCGCGCCACGCTGATCCCCACCATTGCCGTCCCGGTGGTGCTGCTGGGCACCTTTGCGGTGCTTTACGCGTTCGGCTACAGCATCAACACCCTGACGATGTTTGCCATGGTGCTGGCGATTGGCCTGCTGGTGGACGATGCCATCGTGGTGGTCGAAAACGTCGAGCGCATCATGAGCGAAGAGGGGCTTTCCCCGCGTCAGGCGACGCGTAAATCGATGGGACAAATTCAGGGGGCGTTGGTCGGTATCGCGATGGTGCTGTCGGCGGTCTTTATCCCGATGGCCTTCTTTGGCGGTACAACCGGGGCGATTTACCGTCAGTTCTCAATCACCATCGTCTCGGCGATGGTGCTCTCCGTGCTGGTGGCGCTGATCCTCACCCCCGCGCTCTGCGCCACCCTCCTTAAGCCGCTGCACAAAGGGGAACATCATGGCCAGAAAGGGTTCTTCGGCTGGTTTAACCGCACGTTCAACCGCAACGCCGAGCGATATGAATCTGCCGTCGGTAAAGTGCTACACCGCAGCCTGCGCTGGATGATGATTTACGTTGTGCTGCTGGGCGGCATGGTGTGGCTGTTCCTGCATCTTCCCACTTCGTTCCTGCCGCAGGAAGACCGGGGGATGTTCATCACCTCGGTGCAGCTCCCGAGCGGATCCACCCAGCAGCAGACGCTGAAGGTGGTTCAGAACGTTGAGCAGTACTTCTTCACCAAAGAGAAAAATAACGTTGTTTCGGTCTTCTCTACCGTCGGCTCCGGCCCGGGCGGGAACGGGCAGAACGTCGCCCGCATGTTTGTCCGCCTGAAAGACTGGGACGAACGCGACGCCAGAACGGGAACCTCGTTCGCCATCATCGAACGCGCGACCAAAGCGTTTGCCCGCATTAAAGAGGCGCGCGTCTTTGCCAGCAGCCCGCCCGCGATCAGCGGCCTGGGCAGTTCCGCCGGGTTTGATATGGAGCTGCAGGATCACGCCGGCGCGGGCCACTCGGCCCTGATGGCCGCACGCGATAAGCTGCTAGAACTAGCAGGGAAAGATCCCGGCCTGACCCGCGTTCGTCACAACGGTCTTGACGACAGCCCGCAGCTTCAGGTGGATATCGACCAGCGTAAGGCGCAGGCGCTGGGCGTGTCGATCGAGGATATCAACGACACCCTGCAAACCGCATGGGGCTCAAGCTACGTAAATGACTTTATGGATCGCGGCCGCGTGAAAAAAGTGTATGTCCAGGCAGCCGCGCCGTTCCGCATGTTGCCGGATGATATTAATCGCTGGTTTGTACGTAATAATTCTGGCGGGATGGTCCCCTTCTCCGCCTTTGCCACGTCGCGCTGGGAGAGCGGTTCACCGCGCCTGGAGCGCTATAACGGCTATTCCGCGGTTGAGATCGTCGGGGAAGCCGCGCCGGGCGTCAGCACCGGTACCGCCATGGACACCATGGAAAAACTGGTGCAGCAGTTGCCTGCCGGTTTTGGTCTGGAATGGACGGCCATGTCTTACCAGGAACGCCTCTCCGGAGCGCAGGCCCCTGCCCTCTATGCGCTTTCTTTGCTGGTGGTCTTCCTCTGCCTTGCCGCGCTGTATGAGAGCTGGTCGGTTCCGTTCTCGGTCATGCTGGTGGTGCCGCTTGGGGTTATCGGTGCGCTGCTGGCGACCTGGATGCGCGGCCTGGAGAACGACGTTTACTTCCAGGTGGGGCTACTTACGGTGATCGGCTTGTCGGCGAAAAACGCCATTCTGATCGTTGAGTTTGCCAACGAGATGAATGCCAAAGGCCACGAGCTGATGGCCGCCACGCTGCACGCCTGCCGCCAGCGCCTACGTCCGATCCTGATGACCTCACTGGCGTTTATTTTTGGCGTACTGCCGATGGCAACCAGCACGGGTGCAGGCTCAAGCAGCCAGCATGCGGTGGGTACCGGCGTCATGGGGGGGATGATTTCGGCCACCATCCTAGCGATTTATTTTGTGCCGCTGTTCTTTGTGCTGGTGCGTCGTCGCTTCCCGCTCCGGGAGCGACAGGAATAACCCGCAGTCATAAAAAAGGCGGCTTAATCGGCCGCCTTTTTATTGTGTGATTAATTCACACTATGGTTATTTTACTTATTTTAGTGCTCTTGCAATTCTTACTGAATGTCATTTACGAAGCATGCCTTCGATAAAATCTTTCCAGTTCCCCAGTTCACGTTCAATCATAACAACCTCTCTTATTATTATGCGCATTCTACGAAAACGTATCATCATTGTGAAGACTGTTTAACCAATCGCTGTGATTGTACCCCGCCACCGTTGGGGATTTATGATAAATATGAACGGAGGAGTTTAAATTTTGTGTGACGGCCAGCAATATTTTGAAATAACCCTACGAACGGGTGAGTTTTATTTTAGGCGCTGAGTTTATTCAGAATTTAAACACGGTGGACATCTATGCTTAAATGGTGAAAGTATATTCAGCGTACAAGTGTGAGTTGAATTAAGAAGAAGTGTAAATCCAGAGCATTCCTGAGTGTGTTATATTCCACTTAAAGATATATCTTCGAATTTACTGAACGTTTAATCGCCATAAGAGCAAAAGGATTCAACATGGTTGTGATGTACGGCATTAAAAATTGCGACACCATCAAAAAAGCACGCCGCTGGCTGGAAACTAATAACGTCGAGTACCGCTTCCACGATTATCGTGCCGACGGGCTTGATGCAGAATTTCTGCATCAAGCCATTAACGAACTGGGATGGGAAGCACTGCTGAACACCCGCGGCACCACCTGGCGTAAGCTGGACGAATCCGTGCGCGCCAGCATCGTTGACGCTGACAGCGCGGCAAAGTTGATGCTCGACATGCCGGCAATTATCAAACGCCCATTGCTCTGCAAGCCAGGTCAGCCTATGCTGCTGGGTTTCAGTGAAACCCTTTATTCTGACTTTTTCGTAGAGGTGTAGTGTATGTCATGCCCGGTCATTGAGCTGACTCAACAGCTTATTCGCCGTCCCTCCCTTAGCCCGGACGACGCAGGTTGTCAGGCATTAATGATTGAGCGCCTGCGCGCCATCGGTTTTACCGTTGAGCGCATGGATTTTGGCGACACCCAGAACTTCTGGGCGTGGCGTGGCCAGGGCGAAACGCTGGCCTTTGCCGGGCACACTGACGTCGTTCCCGCGGGTGACGCCGATCGCTGGATTAATCCGCCGTTTGAGCCGACCATCCGCGATGGCATGCTCTTCGGCCGCGGCGCGGCAGACATGAAAGGCTCGCTGGCGGCGATGGTTGTGGCGGCAGAGCGCTTTGTGGCTCAGCATCCGAACCACAAAAACCGTCTCGCGTTCTTGATCACCTCCGATGAAGAAGCCAGCGCCCATAACGGTACCGTGAAGGTCGTTGAGGCGCTGATGGCGCGCAATGAACGTCTTGACTACTGTCTGGTCGGCGAGCCGTCCAGTACCGAAGTGGTGGGTGATGTCGTCAAAAATGGTCGCCGCGGCTCGCTGACCTGTAACCTGACCATACATGGGGTTCAGGGGCATGTGGCCTACCCGCATCTGGCCGATAACCCGGTCCACCGCGCCGCGCCAATGCTGAACGAACTGGTAGGCATCGAGTGGGATAAAGGCAACGAGTTCTTCCCGCCGACCAGCATGCAGATCGCCAACGTCAAGGCCGGAACCGGCAGCAACAACGTCATCCCGGGAGATTTCTTCGTCCAGTTCAACTTTCGCTTCAGTACCGAACTGACCGACGAGACGATCAAAGCGCGCGTTGTCGCTCTGCTGGAAAAATACAACCTGCGCTACACCGTTGACTGGTGGCTCTCCGGCCAGCCGTTCCTGACGCAGCGCGGCAAGCTGGTGGATGCGGTGGTGAACGCCATTGAGCACTATAATGAAATTAAGCCGCAGCTGCTGACGACGGGCGGCACCTCAGACGGACGCTTTATCGCCCGCATGGGTGCACAGGTTGTCGAACTGGGTCCGGTTAACGCGACGATTCACAAAATCAACGAGTGTGTGAACGCAGCCGATTTACAACTGCTGGCCCGCATGTATCAACGTATTATGGAGCAACTCGTCGCCTGACGAGCGCTCAGAGAGGAATAGCGAATGGATTGGCTTGCAAAGTACTGGTGGATTCTGGTGCTGGTGTTTCTGGTCGGCGTACTGCTGAACGTGATTAAAGACCTTAAGCGCGTTGACCACAAAAAGTTTCTCGCTAATAAGCCGGATCTCCCGCCGCACCGTGATTTTAACGACAAGTGGGACGATGACGACGACTGGCCAAAGAAAGACCAGAAGAAGTAATCGGTCTGTATCCCCTCTCCTGTGGAGAGGGGATAACCTCACATAAACTCAACAATATCATCATCATTCGGCTTACCGCCGCTGAGCGCTTCATCAAAGTAGTGCTTCGGCACGGTATAGCGCAGATGGTCGAGCGCAAACTGCATGCTGCGGTCGTCGATCGCGTGGCCCAGATCGTCAACAATATCCAGCGTCACATCCCCGCCCTCACGCACCAGCGCTTCCTGGGCAGCTACCGCATGCGAAAGCTCAATCACCCGATCTTCACCACCGTGAATGAGATGGATGGTGGTCTGCGTGGTCGCGCTTGTCGGTAGCGTTGCATAACGCCCGTTAAAGGCGATGACGCGTGAAGCCAGACCGGGCTGCGCTTTTACGCTTTCCAGCGACATGATTGACCCCTGCGAGAAGCCAATCAGCGCCGTTGCGTCAGCGCCTACGCCGCTCTGCTGCTGCCAGTAGCGCACGATGTCGATAAACGTGGGCATGATCGCATCAATGCGCGCCTGACGGTTCTCCTCCGTCACGCCCTGAACCGGGAACCACTGCCGTCCGTCTGGACCGCACGGCTCCACGCCGCCGATGCTGACGATCAGTGCTTCCGGAAAAACGGGCGCAAACCAGCGGCCAATCTGTCCCATATTGACGGCATTATCGCCCACGCCATGAAACAGGAGCAGTAACTGTTTAGCCGGTTTGTCAGGGCTTTGAACAACAAAATGGTCGTGTTTCATGGCGGTCTCCTTAATTGATGAGCAGGATTTTACGCCTCTGCGGGGTAATGACCATGCCACTTTACTGAAGAAGTCATTGAAAAAATTGCCATTGCAAAATGTCGGCTTTCAGCTGCTGGCAGCGGGAATAATCAAGGTTCTCAAGCGCTTGCGCGGTTTCACTCCGCAGTTTAGCCAGCAGCGCTTTTCGCCCTTTCTCCTCCGTCTTACCCTCTATTTTCCCGCGCAGCGCCGGAAGCGGCATGTCTGTAGCTAACACCAGCCGCGTCAGGGCAGCAACCGAGGTTGAAAACGCCCGGTGCGCAAAGGCAAACCCCGCCAGCTCCAGCCAGTCGTCACTATTAAGGGTAGCTTCCCAGGCATCGGTCACCGGGATCTTTTCGCCGTTCCAGGCCGAAAGAACGCGCATATCGCGACACAGGCGCTGGTGCTCCTGCGCGCACAGGCGGTGCCCGGCCTCGCTATGCGGCAGTAAGGCCATCGCCGTGTAGCACCCGCTGCTGGCTTCCCGATGGCTGCCCATTCGCACCAGCACAAAGCCGCACTGCCGCCAGAAACGCCACAGCTCGTCGGTATAGCCAAAGCTTACCGAGAGATAATCTTCACCGCTGACGCTGCGAATAAGCCGCTGGCCGATGCCTTCCCGTTGACGGTGGGGATGCACCGCAATGCGGCTAATCCGCCGCCCCTTCAGCGTCGCTGCGAGAGGCGACCCGCCGTGCGCCGCCAGTGACTGCGCCACAAGGTTCCCGCGAGGACGACGAAAGCCCGCCCACACCGCGCGGCTCAGTTCGGGGGGCAATCCCCCCTCTTCCACCAGCCAGAGCGCGCCCGCCATATCCGCCCCCGCGTGTGCAACCGCAAAGTGCTGTCCGGGGGCGTCCATCATCCGGCGTAAATCGAGCGGGGACGTCCGGTAGTGCGCGGCACACAGCAGTTCATACACGCTTGCCACGCGCGCCGGGTCGCTCTCCCACATCCGCGGCTCTAGCGACCGTAAACGCACGTCACCTTCCGGTTTACGGTCAATAAGCGCGTCGTCAAACAGCAGCGTATTCGCCACTATCCGCTCAAGCGGACACCCGGCCGCCCAGCGAATGGGGGTGGTTAAGGTATAGCGCCGCAGCCCGCTGAACCGGGCGCAGAACTTAAGCAGAAACCCCCTGCCCGTACCTTCATAACCCTGGACCGTGGTGGTCAGCAACACGCGGGGAAAGCGCGACACCAGCTTGTCCAGCAGCGGGCCGGGGATGGCTGCGGCTTCATCAACAATCAGCCAGTCGGCTTCTGTCGTGGAGGCCAGCAGCGCATCCGGGGCCATAAAGTGAAAACGCTCGCCAGCGAAGCGCGCAATGACATCCGTTGCCCCTTTGGCCGGTGCAGTGACCACCGCACTCCCCTGAATGCTGTTGAGCAGCATCCCCGCGAGGGCTGACTTTCCGCGCCCCCGCGGTGCCGTAACGGCAGCGACGCCCGCAGGCATGGTCAGAAGCGCGTCGAGGATCTCCGCCTGCTCGCGCTGCGGCTCGCCGCTGGCTGGCTGCCAGGCGGGCGAATCCGGCGCAGCGGGAAGAGAGAGAGGAAGATGCTGTTGCCAGACGATCGCATCCGCATCGGCGGCAAGCGTCCGGCAAAAATGGTGAACGAAGCGCGGGGTGGCGATGGGTTCCGCGCTGTCGCTCCAGCGCACGGAATCGCCGTCGGGCCTGTCGGCCCAGTCAGCGAGAGGCGGCACCAGCAGCACCAGCAGGCTTCCGGCGCGCAGCGTCCCGCTGAGTGCGGCAAAGGCTGAAACATCAAACCCGGCACGCGCGTCAAAAACGGCGTGCAGATATTCGCGTCCCAGCAGCCCGCTAACGGCTTTTGAGGGATTCTCCTCCAGCCACAGCCAGTCTCCCGGCAAGGCATCACGCAGGCCAGCCGCCTGGCTCAACGTCCATTGTTCATCGCCAGTGAGCACCACCAGACGGCGGTGCCCGGTACGCTCAAGCTCGCGCGTCAGATGTTCAAACGACACCATCACATGGCTTTGCCGAAGGTATTACACTGGGCCGGATCGCCGCTGTCAAAGCCGCGCTTGAACCAGCTGTAGCGCTGCTGTGACGTACCGTGAGTGAAACTGTCCGGCACGACATGACCCTGGCTCTGCTGCTGCAAACGGTCATCGCCGATGGCCTCAGCCGCGTTTAATGCCTCTTCAAGATCCCCGGATTCCAGCACGCCCTGCTGCTGCATGCTGTGGCCCCAGACGCCCGCGAAGCAGTCCGCCTGCAGTTCCATTTTGACGGAAAGGCGGTTCACTTCGGCCTGAGACGCGTTCTGCTGCAGCTGGCGCACTTTGGGCTCAATCCCCAGCAGCTTTTGCACGTGATGGCCGACTTCATGCGCGATAACGTAGCCCTGAGCAAAATCACCGTCAGCGCCAAGCTTGCGTTTCATGTCATCGTAAAAAGAGAGATCGATATAGACGGTGCCGTCTGCCGGGCAGTAGAACGGCCCCATCACAGATTGCCCGGTACCGCATCCGGTGCGGGTTGCGCCCCGGTACATCACCAGCTTCGGCTGCTGGTAGGTGCGCCCCATCTTCTCGAACTGCTGACTCCAGGTGTCTTCAGTTGTGGCGAGAATAACGGAGGTAAATTTGGCCGCTTCATCTTCATTCGGGCTGATGGAGTGCTGAGACTGTTGCTGCTGCAGCGGTTGACCGGTCATCAGACCGGTGAGATCGACCCCGTAGTAACCTGCGACCAGCACCACAATCAGCAGGATGATACCGCCCTTGCCGCTGGGTAAGCGGAAGCCGGGCCCGCCCATTGAAGGACCGCCGCCACCATCACTGCGTCTGTCTTCTACATTGTCACTTTCACGACGCCCTTGCCAGCGCATAACCACCTCGAACTATTCCATTAATAATAGCTATGATCGTAGGCGGTTAACGGCAAGATTACCATAGGAAACAAAGGTAAGACGCCAAAGGATGCGAACATCCTTTGGCAACTGAGGAACTTAGTCGAGCTTAACGCCTAAACGGTGAGCTACCGCCTCGTACGCTTCAATCAGGCCACCCAGGCTCTGACGGAAACGGTCTTTGTCCATTTTATCCAGGGTTTCTTTATCCCACAGGCGGCTGCCGTCCGGGGAGAACTCGTCGCCAAGCACCACTTCACCTTTGAACAAACCAAACTCCAGCTTGAAGTCGACGAGGATCAGGCCCGCGTCATCAAACAGCTTTTTCAGCACGTCGTTGGCTTTGTAGGTCAGTTCCTGCATGCGCGCCAGGTTCTCTTTGCTCACCCAGCCGAAGGTTTCGCAGTAGGATTCGTTGACCATTGGGTCGTGCATGGCATCGTTTTTCAGGAACAGGTCGAACAGCGGTGGATTCAGCTCGATACCTTCTTCAATGCCCAGACGCTTCACCAGGGAGCCTGCCGCACGGTTACGAATCACGCACTCAACCGGAACCATATCCAGTTTTTTCACCAGACATTCCGTATCGGACAGCAACGCTTCCATCTGGGTCGGGATACCCGCTTCGGCCAGTTTGGTCATAATGAAGTGGTTGAACTTGTTGTTCACCATGCCTTTACGATCGAACTGCTCAATGCGTGCGCCATCCCCTGCTGACGTATCATTGCGGAACTCGAGCACCAACAGATCCGGGTTCTCCGTGCTGTATACGGTCTTCGCTTTGCCACGATACAACTCAGCTTGCTTCTGCATCTTCATTACTCCTGGTGTGATAATTTGCGTTCAAAACGGGGTATATTATGCCACGCACACGTTTGCGTAGCACGAAAATAAAAAGGGCGGGATTAACCCGCCCTCGTATTTATTTGCTGAATGCTGCCTGGAAGACAGCGACCAGCGCATCGTTCTGCGCCTGGGTCAGCGTGTGACCTTTTGGATCAATAAACTGCAGGCTGCTGCGGTTATCGAGGTCACCTACCTGAATCTTGTAATCACCGGAGGCAAGCTGAGGATCTTTGGCGCCCAGTTCCTGCCACGCGCTGTCGGACAGCGGCTTATAGGTCGCCGTCATGCTGCCGGTTGAACGGGTGCTGTCGGTCACTTTCATGCCCACTTTTTCCAGCGTCGCTGGCAGGCGCTGCCAGGTCTGGTTAAACGGTGCACGCACCACCAGCATTGGCAGGCCGGTGTCATCCGCGCCGCTCTGAACGTCGTAAGTGACGCCGTTACGGTTCTGCGCGGCGTTCGCGGCATCGGTAGCGGTCTTATCCAGACCTGCGGCGATCACGTTCAGCATTTCAGTGCTGTAACGCTGCATAGAGGCGGCATCCGCAACCGGTTTACCCGCCTGCTCCAGGTTCAACAACTTAACGTTAACCGCCTGCTGGTAACCCTGTGGTTTCACGGAGACCTGATAGCGTCCACGGTACTGCTGATCTTCATCAAGACGGTTCCACTCGATCCAGTCGGTGGTTAACGTCTGGCTGGCGTCATCGCGCTTATCAATGGTGTAATTCTTCGCCTGAATAACGCTGACGACCTGTGGCCACAGATTGCTTCCGCGCGCGCTTTCAACCAGCAGAGACGCCGTGTCACCGGTGAACTGGGTACGCGCCCCGCTTACCAGCGCCAGAGGCTGTGCTGGCGGACGAATATCAAGCGCTTTACCAACCAGGCCGCTGCCGTTGGTCACGGGAATATTATAATCGCCGTTTTGAATCGGCAGGATCATACCAGCCGGTGCATGAAGTTCAGCAAGCGGGGTCGCATCCAGATAGGATTCATCACCGCTCACCTGGCGCTTGTAGCGCGAGTCTGAACTACAGGCAGCGAGCAGCATAACAAGCGAAACACTCGCAACCTTCGCCAGGCGCGACTTCTGTACTGAATAAGCCATCAAATCTCCCTAAACTTTACAGCAAACCGGCATGCTTCAGCGCTGCCCTGACGATGTCGCGACCGTGGTCGGTAATCGGTGTCATTGGCAAACGCAGCGTATCGGATGCTACAAGCCCCAACTCCTTACACGCCCATTTCACTGGGATCGGATTGGGTTCGACAAATAATTTATTGTGCAACGGCATCAGACGCTGATTAATGACACGCGCTTCATTATAGTGACCGGCTGCGGCCAGTTTGCACATTTCAGCCATATCGCGCGCCGCAACGTTTGCCGTTACGGAGATCACGCCATGACCACCAAGCTGCATAAAGTCCAGCGAGGTCGCATCATCACCACTCAACAGGATAAAGTCGTCTGAAACCAGCTCTTTGATCTGATGAACGCGGCTTAAGTTCCCTGTCGCCTCTTTAATACCGATAATATTTTTTACTTCCGAGAGACGACCAACGGTTTCCGGCAGCATATCGCAGCCGGTACGGGACGGCACATTATACAGAATTTGTGGCAAGTCAGTATGTTCAGCGATGGCTTTGAAGTGCTGGAACAAACCTTCCTGAGTAGGACGGTTGTAGTAAGGGGTGACCGTCAGACAGCCCACGATGCCGCTGTCGTTAAAACGTTTGGTCAGGCTGATCGCTTCTGCGGTCGCATTAGCACCTGTCCCCGCAATGACCGGAATACGTCCGTCAGCCAGTTCCAGGGTCAGCATAACCACATCGCCGTGCTCTTCGTGGCTCAGCGTTGCAGATTCACCGGTAGTCCCTACCGAAACGATCGCCGAGGTTCCATTGGCGACATGGTAATCAATCAGCTTTTTCATGCTGGACCGGCAGACATTACCTTTTTCATCCATCGGTGTAACAAGCGCGACAATACTTCCCGTGAACATGAGCCATCCTCTGTGCGAACAAGAGCCTCAATGGTACGTTTGGAACTGTAATAAAAGCAAGCGACCTGAGGCCCTCTGGCGGTTGTATGCACGTTTTTTTTATGCTTTCCTTAGGAAGACTTAACCATGCAAAGGAAGAACAGGTTTGACAACCTCATCACAACATTACCTGGTTATCACCGCGCTGGGTGCCGACAGGCCGGGTATCGTGAACACCATCACCCGTCACGTGAGCAGCTGCGGCTGTAACATCGAAGACAGCCGCCTGGCGATGCTCGGCGAAGAGTTCACGTTTATCATGCTGCTGTCCGGAACATGGAATGCCATTACCCTTATTGAATCCACCCTGCCGCTGAAAGGCGCGGAGCTGGATTTGCTGATCGTCATGAAGCGCACCACCGCGCGCCCGCGTCCGGCCATGCCCGCGACCGTCTGGGTGCAGGTTGAAGTCCCTGATTCTCCGCATCTGATTGAGCGCTTTACCGCGCTGTTCGACAGCCATCAGATGAACATTGCCGAACTCGTCTCCCGCACGCAGCCGGGCGACGAAAGCACCGTTCCCACGCTCTTTATTCAAATTACCGCACACAGCCCTGCCTCGCAGGATGCGTCAAATATCGAGCAAGCGTTCAAAGCCCTCTGTACAGAATTAAACGCGCAGGGCAGTATAAGCGTCGTCAATTATTCGCAGCACGAACAGGATGGAGTTGAGTAATGAATCCACTGAAAGCCGGTGACATCGCACCGAAATTTAGCTTACCGGATCAAGACGGTGAGCAAGTAAATTTGACCGACTTCCAGGGACAGCGTGTTCTGGTCTATTTCTACCCGAAAGCCATGACCCCCGGCTGCACCGTACAGGCCTGCGGCTTACGCGACAACATGGACGAGTTGAAGAAAGTCGGCGTGGAAGTGCTGGGAATCAGCACGGATAAACCAGAAAAGCTGTCACGATTTGCGGAAAAAGAGCTGCTGAACTTCACGCTGCTTTCCGACGAAGACCACCAGGTCTGCGAGCAGTTCGGCGTCTGGGGTGAAAAGACCTTTATGGGTAAAACCTACGACGGCATTCACCGCATCAGCTTCCTGATTGACGCTGACGGTAAAGTTGAACATGTGTTTGACGACTTCAAAACCAGCAACCACCACGACGTGGTGTTGAACTGGCTGAAACAAAGCGCCTGATAAACAGCAAAACGGCAACCCAGGTTGCCGTTTTTAGTGTTTTCCCCCTCTCCCTGTGGGAGAGGGTCGGGTGAGGGCATCAGGCCGCACAAAATCTACTTCTCTTCCACCGCAGGCACATCCGGCCACGCGTGCACCACCGCTTTAATCAGCGTCGCCAGCGGAATGGCAAAGAACACGCCCCAGAACCCCCACAGCCCGCCGAAAATCACCACCGACAGGATAATCACCAGCGGATGCAGGTTCACGGCCTCGGAGAACAGCACCGGCACCAGCAGGTTACCGTCCAGCCCCTGAATAATCAGGTATACCGCAAAGCAGCTCCAGAACTCAGTACCCAGCCCAAACTGGAACAGCGCAACGCCCACCACCGGAATGGTTACCACAAACGCGCCGATATACGGGATCAGAACCGAAAATCCGACCAGCACCGCCAGCAGCAGCGAGTAGTTCAGGCCGAAGATCAGGAAGCCAATCCAGGTGGCGACTCCCACGACTATCATCTCCAGCACCTTGCCGCGAATGTAGTTGGTGATCTGCTGGTTCATCTCCTGCCAGACCTGCCCTGCCAGCCCGCGATTGCGCGGCAGCACGCGGCGTACCGCGTTCAGCATTTGCTCTTTGTCCTTGACCAGGAAGAACACCATTAGCGGCACGAGCACAAGATAGACGGCCAGCGTCAGCAGACCCACCAGCGAGGCCAGAGAGTATTTCACCACCGAATCGCCCATCGTCATGATGCGGGCGCGCATGTTTTCGGCCATCGCATCTATGATCCCCGCATCCATCAGCGCGGGGTAACGACGCGGCAGCGTGGCGGCGAAATCAGACAGCTTATTCAACATGCCGGGCATATCGCGGATCAGGTAGATCCCCTGCTGCCAGGCAACCGGCATCACCACAAATGCCATCAGCAGCAGAATGCCGACAAACAGCACCAGCACGATACTCGTTGCCCAGCGGCGCGAACAGCCGATATGTTCCAGGCGCGCCGTTGGCCACTCCAGCAGGTACGCGAGCACAATCGCCACCAGCAGAGGGGCGAGCAGGCCGCTGAAGAAGAACAGAATACCGAACCCGGCAACCAGAATAACCAGCAAAGCAATGGCTTCCGGGTCACTGAACCGACGCCGATACCACTGCATTAACATTTCGAGCATACAACCCTTCCCTGAATCGATTGGCGGGAGTGAGACGGTGAATTGTATCTAACTGTCACAAAAAAGACTTTCGCTTTTTGTATCCCTGTCACAATCCGCAAAAGCCTGATGAATGGGATTTTCTTCATGCGGTAACACGGCTACACTCGCAGGGCAGCAGAGATGAACGATATGCCGGTTCATCGGTCAAATTAGCACCTCCAACATACAGGACAGTGGTTATGTTCAGGCAGTTGAGAAAAACACTGGTTGCAACACTGATTGCCGCAGTGACGGTCGGTCAGGTGTTGCCCGCTTTCGCTGACTCGTCCGATTCATTGCCGGACATGGGCACCACGGCAGGAAGCACGCTCTCTATCGGGCAAGAGATGCAGATGGGTGATTACTATGTGCGCCAGCTGCGCGGCAGCGCCCCGCTGATCAACGACCCTTTGCTGGTGCAGTACATTAACGGGCTGGGGATGCGCCTGGTGGCGCACGCCGATTCGGTAAAAACGCCCTTCCACTTCTATTTGATTAATAACGACGAAATCAACGCCTTCGCCTTCTTCGGCGGAAACGTGGTGCTGCATTCGGCGTTATTCCGTTACTCAGATAACGAAAGCCAGCTGGCTTCGGTAATGGCGCACGAAATTTCGCACGTTACCCAGCGCCACCTCGCGCGTGCAATGGAAGACCAGAAGCGTAACGCCCCGCTCACCTGGGTGGGCGCACTGGGCTCTATTCTGCTGGCGATGGCCAGCCCGCAAGCCGGGATGGCGGCCCTGACCGGTACGCTTGCGGGAACGCGTCAGGGGATGATCAGCTTCACCCAGCAAAACGAGCAGGAAGCTGACCGCATCGGCATTCAGGTTTTACAGCGCTCCGGCTTTGACCCGCAGGCCATGCCGAGCTTCCTGGAAAAACTGCTCGACCAGGCACGGTATTCTTCCCGTCCGCCGGAAATTTTGCTCACCCACCCGCTGCCGGAAAGCCGTCTCTCGGACGCACGCAACCGTGCCAACCAGATGCGCCCGGTGGTCGTGCAGTCTTCGCAGGACTTCTACATGGCGAAAGTAAGAACGCTCGGCATGTACAACTCCGGACGTAACCAGCTCACCAGCGATCTGCTGGATACCCTGGCGAAAGGCAACGTGCGGGAAAAAAATGCCGCGCAGTATGGTCAGGCGCTACAGGCGATGGAAGCCAGTAAATACGACGAGGCGCGTAAAGCGCTGCAGCCGCTGCTGGCAGCCGACCCGAACAATCCGTGGTATCTCGATCTCTCGACGGATATCGATCTGGGGCAGAAGAAAGCCACTGATGCGATTAACCGCCTGAAAGGGGCGAAAGACATACGGACCAACCCGGTGCTGCAGCTTAACCTGGCGAACGCTTACTTGCAGGGCGGTCAGCCTGCGCAGGCCGTAACCATTCTGAACCGCTACACGTTTAACAATAAAGACGACCAGAACGGCTGGGAGCTGCTCGCTCAGGCACAGGGGCAACTGGGTAACCGCGATCAGGAACTGGCGGCGCGTGCTGAAGGGCTGGCGCTGGCGGGCCGTCTCGATCAGGCTATTTCCCTGCTCAGCAGCGCCAGCTCGCAGGTGAAGCTCGGCAGCCTGCAGCAGGCCCGCTACGACGCGCGTATCGACCAGCTGCGCGGCCTGCAACAACGCTTTAAGCCGTACGAGAAGATGTAATAAAGGAGAAGTCATGACAGACGCGGTACAAATTTACCATAACCCTCGCTGCTCCAAGAGCCGCGACACCCTCAGCCTGCTGAAATCTAACGGCATCGACCCGGAAGTGGTGCTGTATCTGGAGACGCCGCCGGACGCGCAGACGATCCGCGAGCTGCTGCACATGCTGGGGATGGGCAGCGCGCGCGAACTGATGCGTCAGAAAGAGGATCTGTATAAATCGCTTAATCTGGATGACAACCGCCTCACCGAGGCTGAGCTGGTACAGGCGATGGTCGACAATCCAAAGCTGATTGAGCGCCCGATTGTGGTGGCGAACGGCAAGGCGCGCATTGGCCGTCCGCCGGAAGATGTGCTCGAAATTCTCTAGTCCCTACGCCGCAGCGCTTCCAGAAACGCCTGCGGCGTACTCTCTCCCAGCTTTTTCTGCGTTTTGCCCCGGTTATAAAACTCGCACAGCGCGATCAACACCTCTCCCGCCGGTTCATCATTCACGCGAGGAATAACATCGCCTAATGGCACCGCTACCTGAAGCGCGTTGTGTTTTTGGGGATGCGTTTTTACAGCCACATCTTTTGCAGCCTCCGTCAGCTCAAAACCAAAAGTCTCAATAGATTGTATATCAGCCGGACAGTCATCAAGCAGCGCCCGCGTCCAGGTATTGAGCAACTGGGGCGACAGTCCCGCATAGAGCCGGGCATAACACCAGCCGCTCACCGGTTCGCGCGCCCAGAGCAGGTGTTGTTCACCCCCATCGTCCATGTGCAGGGATAAAGGCAGATGATGGAGCATCAGCGTATGCGGCCGCATGCCAGCCTTCAGCGCTTTTATTCCCTGCAACGGCCCCCCTTTTAGCTTCGCGGAGGCCGGTTTGAGATAGCGATTCAGCGTTGCCCTTGAAACGCGGATCCCCAGCACGTCGTTAACCATCTGCAGCAGTTCATCTAACGGCGCCCCTGAGATGTCGCGCAGCGCATTCACCAGCGCCACCTGCTCCTGTCTCAACGCTTTGTGTATCACTTTTGGCGTGGTGTGGTTATCCGAAACCTGGTCGCGGTTGCGCCAGCGCCTGACGGTCGTGACCGAGATCCCCAGCTCAACAGCAAGCTCTCTGTCGCTTTTATCTGACTGTTGCAGATAGCGGCGGATACGCGGCGTGGTGGTCGCATTGGCATGCAGTTTAATTTCCATCGCAACAATTCCGTTAACTAATCATATGAGATTTATATAACACAGGCGATTGCTTTGTGACCGGTTTCACCTTTCGCTCGCCGCGCTTCACTGATAATCCACAGACATAACATAAACAACACCCCTCAATCTTGTACGGAGTTCACAATGAACAATGTTCTGGGATTTCTTGAAGCAAAACTGATGCCCCTGGCGGCGAAAACGGCCCAGCAGCGTCATCTCGGGGCCATTCGCGGTGCCTACGTGTCATTCATGCCGTTTATTATCGTCGGCTCCATTCTGCTGGTTATCTCCTCCTTCCCTAACCAGGCCTATCAGCAGTTTATGTCTCAGGCCTTTGGTGAGAGCTGGAGCGCGATTATTGAAATTCCATTCAACGCGGTGTTCTCCACCATGTCGCTGTTCATCAGCTTTCTGGTCGCCTTCCGCCTGGCGGAACACTACGGCGAGGACCGCATCTCCTGCGGCATTCTGGCGCTGGTCGCGTTTCTGATCCTGACGCCGTTTATTAAGGTGGCGGAAAACGGCGGGATTACCGTGATGCCGGTGGAGTGGATTGGCAGCAAAGGATTGTTCGTGGCGATGATCGGTTCGCTGCTCTGGACGGAGCTGTTCTGCTGGCTGAAGCGCAAAAATCTGGTCATTAAAATGCCGGACGGGGTGCCTCCTGCGGTGCAGGAGTCGTTCGCGGCGCTGATCCCCGCCCTGCTGGTGATGATTCTGGTGCTGGGTATCCGCATCGTCTTCGAAAACACTCACTACAACACCATCCACCAGTTTATTTATGAAGTGGTTGCTACCCCGGTGCGCCACTACGGCACCTCCTATTTCGGTGCGCTGATGACGGTATTCAGCATCACCATTCTCTGGTCAGTGGGCATTAACTCCGGCTCGATGATTAACGGCATCATTCGTCCGCTGTGGATGGAGAACCAGACCGACAACATCGCCGCGATCCAGGCGGGGACGACGCCGCCGCACATTATCACGGAACAGTTTTTTGACATGATCTGGATGGGCGGCGCGGGTGCTACGCTGTCGCTGGTGATTGCGATGCTGATTTTCGCCCGCAGTAAAAACATGCGCGAAGTGGCGCGCCTCGGCGCCGGGGCGTCAGTGTTTAACATCAACGAGCCGATTCTGTTTGGCCTGCCGGTGATCATGAACCCGATCATGCTTATTCCGTTCAACCTGGTGCCGCTGGTGCTGGTCACCGTGCAGTATGCGGCGATGAAGATTGGCGCGGTCGCCGTCACCACCGGGGTGTTTATCCCCTGGACGCTGCCGCCAGTGATCAGCGGTTTTATCGTCACCGGACACCTGAGCGGCAGCGTGATGCAGCTGATCAACCTGCTGATTGGCGCCATGCTGTACCTGCCTTTCATGCGTATCGTGGACAAACAGTACCGCGCGGCGGAAATTGCCACCGTTACGCAAACCGACACCACCCTTGCAAAACAGGAGTAAAGCATGTGGGGAATTATCGCAACCTGGCGAATGGCGCTTGAAGGGGTAACGGAATCTGCGTCTGCCCTGGCGGCGGGAAAACCGGTCGCTACGGCGGTGGTTGATGCCGTCGCCGCCGTCGAAGACTTTCCGTTTTATAAATCCGTCGGCTACGGCGGGTTGCCGACCGAAAACGGCGAAGTCGAGTTGGACGCGGCATTCATGGACGGCGACACGCTGGCGTTCGGTGCCGTGGGGAACCTGGTTGATATCGCCAACCCGGTGCGCGTGGCGCACGCGCTCAGCCGCCAGCGCTACAACAGCCTGCTGGTCGGCCAGGGCGCGCGTGAATGGGCGCTAAGTCAGGGCTTTGCCGACAAAAGCATGCTCACCGAACGGGCTATGCAGCACTACCGCAAACGCTGCCGCGAGACGCTGGATAAAGGCTTAAGCCCGTACGACGGACACGACACCGTCGGCATTATCGGCCTCGATAAGCAGGGGTCGATGAGCGTTGCCACCTCCACCAGCGGCCTGTTTATGAAAAAACGCGGCCGCATTGGGGATTCGCCGATTATCGGCTCCGGCTTTTACTGCGACAGCGAAACCGGCGCGGCCACCGCTACGGGCGTCGGTGAAGATCTGATGAAAGGCTGCACGAGCTACGAAATCGTTCGTCGCATGGCGCAGGGTATGACGCCGCAGCAGGCGGCAGACTCCGTGGTGTTCGAGCTGGAAGACAAGCTGATGTCGCGCTTCGGTCGCGTGGGCGATCTCTCCGTGGTGTGCATGAACAACAGGGGCGAATTTGGCGCCGCCACTAACATCAAAACCTTCTCGTTTGTGGTGGCGACGGCCCGTCAGCCCCTCACCGTTTTTCGTACCGAGCGCCTGCGGGAGAAAACGCACTATCACGCCGTGGACGAAGAGTGGATGCAGGCCTACGCCGCGCGGATCCGCGCACCGATTGAGGAGTCATGATGATCGCGTATCAGTTTATCACCGCGCTTTCTGACGCGAAGCCGCGAAGCCATTTAATCGCCCGCGTCTCCTGTGCGCAGTTGCCGCAAACCGCGCTTGTTGCGGAAATGCGTGACTCTGACGGCATCGCGGACACCTGCTTTGGCTGTGCGCCCTTTGCGCGCATCACCCTGCTGCCGGATGCGCTCTGGCATGACGCGCTCACTGAAGGCCTGCTTGCCGCCCTGCGACCGCTGTTTGCCTCTCCCGTCAGCGCAGATATCGTGCTGGACGTGACGGATATCGACGAGGTGGTGCTGGCGCAGGTGCTGCGTTTTCTCTTTAATCAGGCGCACAGGCTGAGCGATTTACAGCTGAAAAAAACCAGTGAGTGCGTTCGTATTAAGCACATCACCGCCCTCTGCCTGCCGGAACAGCAGGCGAAGCTGGAAACAATTTTCCGCCAGCAGCAGGCCATCGCTCACGGCATGGTCGCAGCGCGTCGCCTGGCGGATATACCGTCCGATCGCTGTACGCCGCAGTTTATGGTCGAAGAGGCGCAAAAACTGTGTGCCGCCTACCCTGCCCTGCGCTGCGAGATGCTGAACGAAAAGGCTATTGTTGAGCAGGGCCTTGGGCTGCTGAACGCCGTCGGCAAAGGGGCGACCTGCCCGCCACGTCTGCTGGCTATTCATTACGACGGCGTTTCTGACGGCCCGGTGCGCTGCTACGTAGGTAAAGGCATTACCTTCGATACCGGCGGCCTGTGGCTGAAGGAAGGCGCAGGCATGTACACCATGAAATACGACATGTGCGGTGCGGCCAACGTGCTGGGGCTGATGCTGACCGTAGCAGAGCTGGCGCTGCCCGTACGCATCATGGGCGTGCTGGCGTTGGCGGAAAACGCCATCGGCCCGGACGCCATGCAGCCCGGCTCGGTAGCAACGGCCTGCAACGGCATGACGGTTGAAATCAACAACACCGATGCCGAAGGCCGACTGGTGCTGGCGGACGCCATCGCCTGGGCCAGCCAGCGCCATCCGCAGGCGCGCTATATCATTGATATGGCGACCTTAACCGGTGCGGTGGTAAAAGCGCTGGGGTATGAGCTGAGCGGGCTGATGACGCAGGATGAACCGCTGCGTGAAGCGTTGACGGGGGCGGGAAAACGGAGCGGCGACGAAGTGTGGTCCCTGCCGCTGGATGCGCGGCTGAAAAAGCAGACCGACAGCGCGATTGCCGATCTGTGCAACACGCCAACCAACAATGCTGCAATCAGCGCCTCTGCGGCGTGGCTGCTTCACCATTTTTGCCCGCAGACGATCCCGTGGGCGCATCTGGACATCAGCGGCACGGCGCTGTGGCGCGAGAACGGCAGGAGCGTGGCGTCGGGAAGGCCGATTCCGCTGCTGGTGGAGCACTTGCTGGGGGATCTTTAGCCCAGTGGCGCTGCGCTTACCGGGCCTACGGGCACCATATGTAGGCCGGGTAAGGCGCAGCCGCCACCCGGCATAACTACAGCTTAAGAATATCTTTCACAAACGGAATGGTCAGCTTGCGCTGGGCGGTAATGGAGGCGCGATCGAGCTGATCGAGCGTATCAAACAGGGTGCGCATCTCGCGGTCCAGACGCTTGAGCAGGAAACGGCCCACGTCTTCCGGCAGCTCAAAGCCGCGCTGCTTTGCTCGCAGCTGTAACGCCTGCAGCTTATCTTCATCTGATAGCGGCTGGAGCTTGTAGATTTGTCCCCAGTCCAGACGAGACGCCAGATCCGGCAGCCCAAGATTAAGCTGGCGCGGCGGACGATCGCCGGTGATCAGCAGCCGGGTTTTGCCCGACTCCAGAATGCGGTTGTAGAGGTTAAAGATCGCCATTTCCCACGGCTCGTCCCCCGCCACGCATTCGATATTATCGATGCAGACCAGCGAGAGATGTTCCATGCCCTCAAGCACTTCAGGCACAAACCAGGTACGTTTATCCAGCGGCACGTAGCCGACCGCATCGCCGCGCGCCGAAAGCTCGGCACAGGCCGCATGCAGCAGGTGACTGCGCCCCGCGCCTTCGCGTGACCAGATATAGATGTATCCGCTGTGATCCTGACGCAGCACGTTTTGCAGTGCAGCCAGTAAAGAGGGGTTATCGCCCGGCCAGAAACTCGCAAAAGTTTCGTCGTCAGGGAGATAGAGTGGCAGAGAGAGCTGTGCCGGTCCGTTCAGAAATACCTCAACCAGAGATCTTACATAAAATCGGCGATGAGTTTAACACGGAACCTGCCAGGAGAGAACCGGGCGATCCTTCGCCCAGTTAATGGATCAGTGTGGGGCTTTTTCGCTTTCGTCAGCGTCCAGGACCACCTCTTCCGGGCGGATCACCGAGATCAGCTTGAAAATCAGGCTCAGGCCCACGCCCACGATGGTCGCCAGCGCCATGCCCTTCAGCTCGGCCGCACCGATGTGCACCTTCGCGCCGCTCACGCCGATGATCAGGATAACGGAGGTCAGGATCAGGTTTTGCGCCTTGCTGTAATCCACTTTGGATTCAATCAGCACGCGAATACCGGAGGCACCGATCACCCCGTACAGCAGCAGAGAAACGCCGCCCATCACCGGCACAGGAATGATCTGAATCGCTGCCGCCAGCTTGCCCACGCAGGAGAGCAGAATGGCGATGATCGCCGCGCCGCCGATAACCCAGGTACTGTAGACGCGGGTAATCGCCATCACGCCGATGTTTTCACCGTAGGTGGTGTTTGGCGTGGAGCCGAAGAAACCGGAGATGATGGTGGAGAAACCGTTGGCAAACATGGAGCGGTGCAGACCCGGGTCGCGGATCAGGTCGCGCTTCACAATGTTCGCCGTCACCACCAGGTGGCCAACGTGCTCCGCAATTACCACCAGCGCGGCAGGCAGAATGGTGAAAATGGCGAACCATTCAAAGCGTGGGGTGTAGAAAGTTGGCAGCGCGAACCAGTGCGCCTCGGCAATCGGGGTGGTATCCACAACGCCCATGACGAAGGAGAGCGCGTAGCCCGCCAGCACGCCGATCAGGATCGGGATAATCGCCATAAAACCGCGGAACAGCACGGAGCCAAATACCGTCACGCCCAGCGTCACCAGTGAGATGATAATGGTTTTGGAGTCCGGCGACTGGCCGTCCGCAGGCAGCAGGCCGGCCATATTAGCCGCCACGCCCGCCAGCTCCAGACCGATGACGGCAACGATGGCGCCCATCGCCGCAGGCGGGAACATCACGTCCAGCCAGCCGGTACCGGCTTTCTTCACAATGAAGGAAACCAGGCAGAACAGCACGCCACACATGATAAAGCCGCCCAGCGCGACCTCATAACCCAGCGGCAGCAGCAACAGCACCGGCGAGATAAAAGCAAAGCTCGACCCCAGATACGCCGGGATTTTGCCTTTACAGATAAAGAGGTACAGCAGCGTACCGATGCCGTTGAACAGCAGCACGGTAGCCGGGTTAATGTGAAACAGGATTGGCACCAGCACGGTTGCGCCAAACATAGCGAACAGGTGCTGCAAACTAAGCGGGATAGTCTGTAAAAGCGGCGGTCTTTCACTCACCCCGATAGCACGGCGCGTCATAGTGTTTTCCTCTGTGTAGTATTGTTGGTTTTTATTCAAAAAAAAGCCGACTATCAAAGTCGGCTTTTTTATCGTTATTCGATTATTTCGTACCAAAGATCTTATCGCCGGCATCGCCGAGCCCCGGGATAATGTACCCGTGCTCGTTCAGCCCCTGGTCGATAGAGGCGGTGTACAGCTCAACGTCCGGGTGCGCTTTTTCCAGCGCCGCGATCCCTTCCGGAGCAGCAACCAGCACCAGCACCTTGATGCTGCTGCAGCCCGCTTTTTTCAGCAGATCGATGGTGGCGATCATTGAACCGCCGGTCGCCAGCATTGGATCAACCACCAGCGCCATGCGCTCGTCGATGTTAGAGACCAGCTTCTGGAAGTAAGGTACCGGCTCCAGCGTCTCTTCGTTACGGTAGATACCGACCACGCTGATGCGCGCGCTCGGTACGTGCTCCAGCACGCCTTCCATCATGCCAAGACCGGCACGCAGGATAGGCACTACGGTAATTTTCTTACCTTTGATCTGCTCAACCTGCACCGGGCCGTTCCAGCCTTCGATGGTCACTTTTTCTGTTTCCAGATCGGAGGTTGCTTCGTAGGTCAGCAGGCTGCCCACTTCAGAAGCCAGTTCGCGAAAACGCTTCGTGCTGATGTCATGCTCACGCATCAGGCCCAACTTGTGTTTAACGAGTGGGTGTTTCACTTCCACAATCTTCATTCTCTTTCTCCTCTGAGGTGGCATCCGCAAAAAAATCGCGGGATTATACCGCTTTTTTCGGATTGCGCCATACCCAACTTGCTTGACGTATATCAATCAAAAACAAAAAAACCGGAGGCTGGGCTCCGGCTTGGGTGCGGGGTCTTGCCCGATGGCGCTGCGCTTACGCGGGCCTACGTGTATTGTAGGTCGGGTAAGCGTTAGTGCCACCCGACAATTAGAGGTTATCGCCGTTGCTCGCAATCACCTGCTTATACCAGTCGAACGATTTCTTCTTGCTGCGGTTCAGGGTGCCTTTACCTTCGTTATCTTTATCGACAAAGATAAAGCCGTAGCGTTTTTTCATTTCGCCCGTTCCGGCAGACACCAGGTCAATACAGCCCCACGGGGTATAGCCCATCAGATCCACGCCGTCTTCCACCACCGCTTTTTTCATCTCGCGGATGTGCGCGGAAAGGTAATCGATGCGGTACTGGTCGTTCACCGTGCCGTCGCTCTCCTGCACGTCGATCGCGCCAAAGCCGTTCTCAACGATAAACAGAGGCAGCTGATAGTGATCCCAGAACCAGTTCAGGGAGTAGCGCAGCCCGACCGGATCAATCTGCCATCCCCAGTCGGATTTCTGCACGTACGGGTTGGAGACCAGGCTCTTGCTCTCGTCGTAGTCCAGCGCCGGGTTATCTGCCGTCGCTTTGGTGGCGAAAGACATGTAGTAGCTGAACCCGATGTAATCCACGCAGCCCTGCGTGAGCGCGGCTTTATCTTCTTCGGTGATATCCAGCGCGAAGCCGCGACGTTCGAAGTAGTTGAGCAGATGCTGCGGATATTTGCCGCGCACGTGAACGTCGGTAAACCAGTAGCGACGGTGCATGGCGTTCATCGCCATCATCATGTCGTCCGGCGCACAGGTCAGCGGGTAGATAGGGCACATGGCAATCATGCAGCCGATCTGCAGCGACGGGTTAATCTCGCGGCCCGCCTTCACCGCCAGGGCGCTGGCCACCAGTTCGTAGTGCGCCGCCTGGAACATCACCGGCTCGCGGTCTTCACCTGGCGCGTACTTCAGCCCGGAGTTGGTAAATGGCGCAAAGTCTTCGTGGAAGTTGGCCTGGTTGTTGATCTCGTTAAAGGTCATCCAGTACTTCACTTTATGCTGGTAGCGCTCAAAAACAACCTTTGCAAAACGCACGAAGAAGTCGATCAGCTTACGGTTGCGCCAGCCGCCGTATTCCGTCACCAGGTGGAACGGCATCTCAAAGTGGGAAAGCGTGATAACCGGTTCGATGCCGTACTTCAGGCATTCGTCGAACAGATCGTCATAGAATTTCAGGCCCGCCTCGTTCGGCTCCAGCTCGTCGCCTTTCGGGAAGATACGCGTCCAGGCGATGGAGGTACGAAAGCATTTGAACCCCATCTCGGCAAAGAGTTTGATGTCTTCTTTATAACGGTGGTAGAAGTCGATAGCCTCATGGTTAGGGTAGTTTTTCCCCTCCAGCACGCCGTTGGTGATTTCACGCGGCACGCCGTGGGCGCCCGCGGTCATGACGTCGGCAACGCTTACGCCCTTACCGCCCTCTTTCCAGCCGCCCTCAAGCTGGTGCGCCGCAACGGCCCCACCCCACAGAAAATCTGCTTTGAATCCTGACATTCGCTTTCCCTCATTCTGCGTTATTTTCTGCAAAAACAATTACAGAAACCGGTTTCAGTTCGATGATGTGCAAAGGGGATATTCGTTGCAAGCAGATCGCCGAAACCGGTTTCATTTTCGTGAACGGAGTCAAGTTTGGCTGCATTTACGGGCTATACAGAAAAAAAGATCCCCACGTCCAGAATAGGCTCGCAAACGTTTGCCTGGACTGTTAGAATTGCGCCGATTTTTCTTACTAGCTATGCAATCGCGTGGGGATTTAAGCCGTGACCAACAAAACTTCTCTCAGCTACAAAGATGCCGGTGTTGATATTGACGCAGGTAATGCGCTGGTTGACCGAATCAAAGGTGTGGTGAAGAAAACCCGCCGCCCGGAAGTGATGGGTGGTCTGGGTGGATTCGGCGCACTGTGCGCGCTGCCGCAAAAATATCGTGAACCTGTTCTGGTCTCGGGTACTGACGGCGTAGGCACCAAGCTGCGCCTGGCGATGGATTTAAAACGTCACGACACGATCGGTATCGATCTGGTTGCGATGTGTGTGAACGACCTGGTGGTTCAGGGCGCAGAGCCGCTGTTCTTCCTCGATTACTACGCGACCGGCAAACTGGATGTGGATACCGCAGCCAGCGTCATTAACGGTATCGCCGAAGGCTGTCTGCAGTCCGGCTGTGCGCTGGTGGGCGGTGAAACCGCTGAAATGCCGGGCATGTACCACGGCGAAGATTATGACGTCGCGGGCTTCTGCGTCGGCGTAGTAGAAAAATCAGAAATTATCGACGGCAGCAAAGTGGCCGATGGCGATGTGCTGATCGCGCTGGCCTCCAGCGGCCCGCACTCTAACGGCTACTCTCTGGTGCGTAAAATCCTCGAAGTAAGCGGCTGCGATCCGCTGACCACCGAGCTGGACGGTAAACCGCTGGCCGACCACCTGCTGGCCCCAACCCGCATCTACGTGAAAAACGTGCTGGAACTGATCGAGAACGTCGACGTGCACGCCATTGCCCACCTGACCGGCGGCGGCTTCTGGGAAAATATCCCGCGCGTGCTGCCGGACAACACCCAGGCGGTGATCGACGAATCCTCATGGCAGTGGCCAGCCGTCTTTAACTGGCTGCAGACTGCAGGCAACGTGAGCTCTCACGAAATGTACCGTACCTTTAACTGCGGCGTGGGCATGGTTATCGCCCTGCCGGCAAGCGAAGCGGATAAAGCGGTTAAGCTGCTGACCGAGAAAGGTGAAAACGCGTGGAAAATCGGTACGATTAAAGCCTCCGATTCCGAACAGCGTGTGGTCATTGAATGAAAAACATCGTGGTGCTCATTTCCGGCAACGGAAGCAATTTGCAGGCCATCATAGACGCCTGCAAACAGAAGAAAATCAATGGCACCATTCGGGCAGTTTTCAGCAACAAGGCCGACGCGTTCGGCCTTGAGCGCGCGCGGGAAGCGAACATTCCCGCTCACGCGCTGGAAGCCAGCCAGTTCGCCGGACGTGAAGCCTTTGACCGCGAGCTGGTGCAGGAGATTGACGCCTACGCGCCCGACCTCGTGGTGCTGGCGGGCTATATGCGTATTCTGAGCCCGGCCTTCGTCGAACACTACGCCGGTCGACTGCTGAATATTCACCCTTCCCTGCTGCCAAAATATCCCGGCCTGCATACCCATCGTCAGGTGCTGGAAAACGGCGACGAGGAGCATGGTACCTCCGTCCATTTCGTGACCGACGAGCTGGACGGTGGCCCGGTGATCCTGCAGGCGAAAGTCCCGGTCTTTGACGGCGACAACGAAGACGACGTGACCGAACGCGTGCAGACGCAGGAGCACGCCATTTACCCGCTGGTGGTAAGCTGGTTTGTCGACGGGCGTCTGGAGATGCGCGACGGCGCAGCCTGGCTGGACGGCGTGAAGTTGCCCCCGCAGGGTTATGCGGCCGAAGAGTAGTTTGCTATGTCGGGTGGCGCTTCGCTTACCCGATATTCCCTCCCCCAACCCGCTAAATTCCCCAACAAAAAAAATAACTGTCATACTTTTCTGGCACTGTTGGACATATCGTGGAAATGCTCGCCATAATAAGGACGAGACGGATTTACCACGTCCTGTGATTGAACTGGAGTGTGAGCTGTAATGGGTCAGGAAAAGTTATATATCGAGAAAGAGCTAAGCTGGTTAGCATTTAACGAACGTGTACTCCAGGAAGCGGCAGACAAAAGTAACCCGCTGATCGAACGCATGCGTTTTTTAGGCATTTATTCCAACAACCTGGATGAATTCTATAAGGTTCGCTTTGCCGAGCTGAAAAGACGCATCATCATCAGCGAAGAACAGGGCTTAAACTCGCACTCGCGGCATCTGCTGGGCAAAATCCAGTCCCGCGTGCTGAAAGCCGATCAGGAATTTGACGGCCTGTATAACGAACTGCTGCTGGAGATGGCGCGCAATCAAATCTTCCTGATTAACGAACGTCAGCTTTCCGTTAACCAACAAAACTGGCTGCGCCACTACTTTAAACAGTACCTGCGCCAGCACATTACCCCGATTCTCATCAACCGCGAAACCGATCTGGTGCAGTTCCTGAAGGATGACTACACCTACCTGGCGGTGGAAATTATTCGCGGTGAATCCATCCGTTATGCCCTGCTGGAGATCCCGTCCGACAAGGTGCCGCGCTTCGTGAACCTGCCGCCGGAAACCCCGCGCAGACGCAAGCCGATGATCCTGCTGGATAACATCCTGCGCTACTGCCTGGACGACATCTTCAAAGGCTTCTTCGATTACGATGCGTTAAACGCCTACTCGATGAAGATGACCCGTGACGCCGAATATGACCTGGTGCACGAGATGGAAGCCAGCCTGATGGAGCTGATGTCCTCCAGCCTGAAACAGCGCCTGACGGCTGAGCCGGTGCGCTTTGTCTATCAGCGCGACATGCCGGACGCCATGGTGGAGATGCTGCGCGAGAAGCTGACCATTTCGCGCTATGACTCCATCGTGCCGGGTGGCCGTTACCACAACTTTAAAGACTTCATTGGCTTCCCGAACGTTGGCAAAGCCAATCTGGTGAACAAACCGCTGCCGCGCCTGCGTCATATCTGGTTCGATAAATTCCGCAACGGATTCGACGCCATCCGCGAGCGCGACGTGCTGCTCTACTACCCGTACCACACCTTTGAACACGTGCTGGAGCTGCTGCGTCAGGCCTCGTTCGACCCGAACGTGCTGGCGATCAAAATCAACATCTACCGCGTGGCAAAAGATTCCCGCATCATCGATGCGATGATCCACGCGGCACACAACGGCAAAAAAGTCACCGTGGTGGTTGAGCTGCAGGCGCGCTTCGACGAAGAGGCGAACATTCACTGGGCGCGCCGCCTGACGGAAGCGGGCGTGCACGTGATCTTCTCCGCGCCGGGTCTGAAAATTCACGCCAAACTGTTCCTGATCTCGCGTAAAGAAGGTGATGACGTGGTGCGCTATGCCCACATCGGCACCGGGAACTTTAACGAAAAAACCGCGCGGATTTATACCGACTACTCGCTCTTAACCGCTGACGCCCGCATTACCAACGAAGTGCGCCGGGTCTTTAACTTTATCGAAAACCCGTACCGTCCGGTGAGCTTCGACTATCTGCTGGTCTCACCGCAGAACTCGCGCCGCCTGCTGTACGATATGATCGATAAAGAGATCGCCAATGCCCAGAAAGGCTTGTCGTCCGGCATCACGGTGAAGCTTAACAACCTGGTCGATAAAGGGCTGGTGGACAGGCTGTATGCGGCGTCCAGCTCCGGCGTGCCGGTTAACCTGCTGATCCGCGGCATGTGCTCGCTTATTCCGGAACTGGAAGGCATCAGCGACAATATTCGCGTTATCAGCATCGTTGACCGCTACCTGGAGCACGATAGGGTCTATATTTTCGATAATGCGGGCGATAAACAGGTCTATCTCTCTTCGGCAGACTGGATGACGCGCAATATTGACTATCGAATTGAAGTCGCGACGCCGCTGCTGGATCCGCGTCTGAAACAGCGTATCCTCGACATTATCGAGATCCTGTTCAGCGATACGGTGAAGGCGCGCTATATCGACAAAGAACTCAGTAACCGCTACGTACCGCGCGGCAACCGCCGTAAAGTGCGGTCACAGCTGGCGATTTACGACTATATCAAATCACTCGAGCAACCCGATTAACCTATGCCGATAAATGATAAGACCCCACGCCCGCAGGAATACGCCGCGGTCGATCTTGGCTCTAACAGTTTTCACATGGTCATCGCCCGTGAGGTGGATGGCGCGCTGCAGATCATCGGTCGTCTGAAGCAGCGCGTACACCTGGCGGATGGGCTTGATGAGCGCAGCATGCTCAGCGAAGAGGCGATGGAGCGCGGTTTAAACTGCCTGTCGCTGTTTGCCGAACGCCTGCAGGGCTTCTCGCCCTCCAGCGTTTGCATCGTGGGCACCCACACGCTGCGCCAGGCTCTGAACGCGCCGGAGTTCCTCAAGCGGGCCGAAAAAGTGATCCCCTACCCGATTGAGATCATCTCCGGAAACGAGGAGGCGCGTCTGATTTTCATGGGCGTTGAACATACCCAGCCGGAAAAAGGGCGCAAGCTGGTGATCGACATCGGCGGTGGTTCTACGGAGCTGGTGATCGGCGAAGACTTTGAGCCGCGCCTGGTGGAGAGCCGTCGCATGGGCTGCGTCAGCTTCGCGCAGATGTACTTCCCCGGCGGCACCATTACCCGTGAAAACTTCCAGCGGGCGAAAATGGCTGCGATCCAGAAGCTGGAGAATCTGGCCTGGCAGTACCGCATTCAGGGCTGGAACGTGGCGCTGGGCGCGTCGGGCACCATCAAGGCGGCGCATGAAGTGCTGCTGGCGATGGGTGAAAAAGACGGTTTTATCACGCCTGAACGCCTGACCCTGCTGACCGAAGAGGTGCTGAAGCATAAAAGTTTTGACGCCCTAAGCCTGCCGGGGCTTTCCGACGAGCGTAAGGCAGTCTTCGTGCCGGGCCTGGCTATTCTCTGCGGCGTGTTTGACGCCCTGGCGATTAAAGAGCTGCGCCTTTCCGACGGCGCGCTGCGTGAGGGGGTGCTGTATGAGATGGAGGGCCGCTTCCGCCATCAGGACATTCGCAGCCGCACCGCGCAGAGCCTGGCCAACCAGTACAACATCGACCGCGAGCAGGCGAAGCGCGTGCTGGAAACCACGGTGCAGATGTACGAGCAGTGGCAGGAGCAGAACCCCAAGCTGGCGCACCCGCAGCTTGCCGCGCTGCTGAAATGGGCCGCGATGCTGCACGAGGTAGGGCTGAACATCAACCACAGCGGGATGCACCGCCATTCAGCGTATATTCTGCAAAACAGCGATCTGCCCGGCTTCAACCAGGAGCAGCAAACCATGATGGCGACCCTGGTGCGCTATCACCGTAAAGCCATCAAGCTCGACGATCTGCCGCGCTTCACGCTGTTTAAGAAAAAGCAGTTCCTGCCGCTTATTCAGCTGCTGCGCCTGGGCGTGCTGCTGAACAATCAGCGTCAGGCTACCACCACACCGCCGACGCTGAAGCTGAAAACCGACGATCACCACTGGACGCTGAGCTTCCCGCACGACTGGTTCAGCCAGAACGCACTGGTCCTGCTGGACCTGGAAAAAGAGCAGCAGTACTGGGAAGCGGTCACCGGCTGGATGCTCAAAATCGAGGAAGATAGCGCCGACGTCGCCGCGTAACGGCTCAGGCGTCCGCCGTGGACGCCTCTGCTTCCAGCAGTGACTCAAGCGGTGCCGGTCTGCCAATCAGATAGCCCTGCACATAATCAATGCCTAGCGCGTGCACCGCGCTACGTATCTCTTCGGTCTCGACATATTCCGCCACCACCAGCATCTTCTTCATGCGCGCCAGATGACAGATAGAGGCCACAATCTGGTAATCCAGACTGTTGTTGACGATATTGCGGATGAAATCGCCGTCGATTTTGAGAATGTCCGCATCCACGCTTTTCAGCCGCGCATAGCTCGCATAGCCGGTACCAAAATCATCGATCGCAATGCGTACCCCCATTTTCTGCAGCTGCCGCAGGATGTGGAGCCCCTGCTCCGCGTTGCAGAAGGTGCTGCACTCCGTCACTTCAAAGATCAGCTGCCACGGCTCAATGGCATATTTCGCCAGCAGGCGACTCACCTCAAGCGGGAACTGCACCCGACACACCGTTGAAGGGGCCAGATTAATGGCAAAGCGCTGGCCGGGCAGCCGTTCGCGATGCGCGGCGAGGAAGCGCAGCGTATGCTCCAGCACCCACAAATCTACCCGCGAAGAGAGGCCAAACTCCTGGGCTATCGGCAGGAATTGTTCAGGGGAGATCAACAGCCCGTTTGCATCAGTCATCCGCAGCAAGACCTCATGATACCTATCGCCACGCAGGCCGCGTACGGGCTGAACGAGCAGCGTGAATGCGTTGTTATCCAGCGCACGCTGCAGGCGACTCATCACCGCGACTTTATCCTTCAGGCTACGCTGCAGATGGACGGCGCCGCGCTGCTGAAGATTTTCCGGGTGGTTAGAGGAGAGCGATAGATCGGCCACCACCCCCAGCTCACCCAGCACCAGATAGAGGTGGTTAACCGGCGAACGCACATAGCAGTAGCTCACCCCCACCTGCGGCTGCAGCGGCATGCCGTCCCAGACAAAGCGGAACTGCTTGATGTGCTCGTCCAGGGTTTCAATCCGCTGCTGGTGCGATTCGGCGTTAAGGCGAACCGCCATGTCACAGCCCGTCAGGTGATAGACCTGCTCATTGGGCTGGAGCGTGCCGTTAATCCATTGCGCGAGCTGCTGTTTGTACTGAATGCGCAGTAACACGCCATAGTTACGTCCCAGAATTTCAAGCTCAGGAACGCGGAGTAAACAGAGCGCCGACCACGGGTTTTTTGCCAGATCTCGCGAGAGCGCCCGCAGGTTAGGCATATGCAGAACCGGGTCGAGCAGCGCCAGCCTGCGGGAGCGTTTGTTCACCGCCCGCTGCCGGGTCGCCAGCATCGACATGTAGATCACCACAAACGAGAAGACCAGATAGCTGGAAGAGGTGATTGCCAGCTGAATGTCGTACCCCTGGTTCACGGGGATATAGCGGTAAAAATAGTGAATAGACACCAGCAGTATCGGGATCCAGATAAGCGAAATCAGCTTATAGCCAAAGCGCATCGCTCCCCAGAGCATCACCGGCATCAGCAGCGACAGGGTGTAGTTAGTGGTGAAAATCGAACTGTTTTCATTCATCGGCAGCAGCAGGAGCGAAAGCAGCCCGGCAAGCGCAATGGCCCAAATCAGAAACTCAGCGCGCGTCACCTTTTTGTCTATCTGGGTACGGATCTGCGAGATGAGGCTTTTGAGATAGCGCGGATGACGAATCAGGCGGATCAGCAGATAACTTAACGGCACGCCCGTCAGACCGCTGACCAGCAAGGCCTGATAGTTGATCAGCGTGCGAATGTTGAGGGGGTTAAGCCCTGCCAGGCTCTGGCGACTCTCATACACGCCCAAATACACCGCAAACTGGAACAACAACAGAAACAGCGTCGCGGGGCAGAAGGCCTGCCAGAAGATGCGCTGCGCCATCAGCCGTACGTCGCCGTACGCCGTCATATTGCGTCTGGGCGCAAACACCCGGTAGCCGCCCCAGCTAAGCACTATAGGGACAATAAAATGAAGCACGCCGGCGACGGTTTCAAACATCCCGACCGACGGGTAATAGCGGATAAACAGCGACAACACGATCCCGGGAAGGGCTTCCAGACCAAAAAACATCATCAGCGAAAGCAAAAACGAGAGCGGTAAATAATAAAGTGCCGCTATCCCGTCGCCCAGGTGCGTGAACGTATTCGCCACGCTCAGTACGGGAAGTAAAACCACCGGTAAAATAAGCGGCAATACCCACCAGCGGTGTTGATTCTTTTTCAGGAAAGCAAAAATGTTCATAGATGCCCGGTTAAACCCCTTTTTCTCCAGAAGGAAAATAATGACAGGCATCCAACCTGACCTGGCGCAGCCCGGCGACGTGCGGGGCGAACGGTATGGAGGAGGGATTTTAAATATCAGGGCCGGGAATCCGTTGACATAAATCAAACTATTTTACGCAAATAAGCTTTGCACCGCTTTTTTTTGAAATAATTTTCTTCATATTATCAATATGGTAAATGCAAATATTAATTTCAATAACAATAATTAATGTAAACGTTGACGGTTATTTACACATGACGGAATTGACCCTCTCTTTCCGCTGTGCCTTAATATCCCCGTCGCCCAGAAGGGCATGCCCAGGAAAAAGAAGAGTGAGTCAGGCCACGCGTATGCGCAAACGACACCGTTTTAACACCCGGATGACCCGCATTATACTGCTCATCAGCTTTCTGTTTTTCTTTGGCCGCTTCGTTTACTCTTCCATCGGCGCCTGGTATCACCATCAGGACAAAATCCAGTCGCAGCAGTCCAGCCAGAACGTCGACGCCGCTGACCGCTAGCCCTGCGATGGGTTTTGCACCAGCCGAATAATCCCCGCGATCCCTTTGCTGAGGATCTTGTCCTGCCGCATCACGATGGCGAGCTGGCGCTGCAGCACGGGCGTGAGCGACATGACGCAGAGCCCTTCACGGTCAGCATCATGCTCAACCGCCATTCGCGGAACGATACTGTAGCCGAGCCCCACCCGAACCATACGCTTAATCGCCTCAATGCTGCCAAGCTGCATCACCGGCGCGATCGCTAACCCATTGGCCGCAAACCAGCCATCAATGAGCGCCCGGGTACCGCTGCCAGACTCAAAGGCGATTAGCGGCTGAGCATGGAGCGCCTCCGGGGTTAACTCCCTGAAAGCATCCTGCTGTTCCCGCGACGCGATAAAAACAAACTCCTCGTCCATCACCGGCATAACGTCCAGCGCTCTGCCGCTGACCGGCAGCGTCACCAGCCCCATATCGAGACGGTTCTCTTCAATGGCCCTGACGATATCGAGGGTGTTGCCCGTTGTTACGCCCACCCGCAGGAGCGGATAGTCGCGGCGCAGCTGCTCCAGCAGGGGCGGCAGAAGGTGGATACAGGCCGTCGCCCCCGTGCCAAGAGTAATGGTCCCGCTGACATCGTGGCTGAACGCGCTCACGGACTGCAGGGTTTCGTCCACAACCTGCTGAATGCGCTCTCCGTGAACCAGCAGTGACTCTCCTGCCGCCGTGGCCTTAATGCCCCGCCCGGTACGCTCCACCAGCCGCGTTTGCAGAAACTGCTCCAGCTGACGTATTTGCAGACTAACGGCGGGCTGGGAAATGCCCAGCAGATCCGCCGCCGCCGAAAAGCTGCCGCGCTGGATCACCAGACGGAACGTCGCGAGATAGCCAAGGTTAAGCGTCGTCATTCAAAGTTTCTCTTATACAGCGCATAAGGTTGCAGGCCTGCCAGCACAATACCGCGCTCGCTATGCTCAGGACAACTGCATAACGGAATGAAAAACAATGGAAACACCTGCCCTGCCTCGTCGCCTTGCCCTTACTGCCGGATGTAATCAGCTTATCAACTGGGGGATCTCGTTTTATCTGCCCGGCACCTTTGCGCGGACCATTTCAGCCGACCGGGGATGGTCAGCGCCGCAGATTTACCTCGGCCTGACGCTGGCGATGCTGGTGATGGCCGCGGTCTCCCCTTTCGTCGCCCGTCTGCTGGCACGCTTTGGCGGACAGAAAGTGGTAATGGGCGGAACGCTGCTGATTGCCGCAAGCTGCGCCGGTATGGCGTATACCCGGACGCTGTCTGGCTGGTACGGCGCCTGGCTACTGTGCGGCATCGGGATGCGTCTGTCGCTGTATGACGCACTGTTCGCCGCGCTGGTTAATCTATATGGTCAGCAGGCACGTGGGACGATCTCACGTATTACGCTGATGGGCGGGCTGGCGTCTGCCGTCTTCTGGCCGCTGGGCGATGGCCTGCTTCACATCATGAGCTGGCAGGACGCGTTACGCATTTATGCCCTGCTTGGCCTGCTGAGCTCAGTGCTGATCCGCACGCTTCCCCGGCAGCGGCTGACGGAAAACACGAAGGCCATCGCGCCGCCCCTGCGCAACGAGCGGCGTAACGCCTGGCTTTATGCGGCCTTCATCGCCCTTATAACCTTTGTCTCTAACGGCACCTCCACCCATCTGCCGGAGTTTATTGCCCACTTTGGCCTGCCGGTCGCCATCGGCATGCTGTGGGGGATCGGCCAGACGGGCGCGCGCTCGCTGGAGGTGCTGGCAGGCGGCCGCTTAACCCCCTTCAAACTCACGCTCTTCACCGCCCTCGCCATGCCGCTCTGCTTTATTCTGGGGATGAGCAGCCCCCTCTTTGCGTGGTGTGCGGCCGGGTTTGTGCTGGGCTACGGCGCCATCAACGGGCTGGTCACCATAGTAAAAGCCACGCTGCCACTGGAGCTGTTTAGCACGGAAAGCTATGCCCGCCGCACGGGTATGCTGCTTATCCCGGGCCAGCTGATGGCCGCAGCCGCACCGTTTGCCTATGCGTGGCTGAACAAAACGCTGGGGATCGCGGGTGCAATGGGAGTGTCGACGGGGTTAACGCTGGTGATTGCCGGGCTGTCGATAGCGATCGTGCGCCATCCCGGTAGGCAAACTGTATCGCACTGTATCCCGCGCGACGCGCTGACAAACGGGTACAAAACGCCCCCTCCGGCAAATATCTCCGATACATAAAAATGGTTTTCTTTCCCTGTCGTCATTCAGAACTGATGAGGAGAGAACCATGATTCGTCGTTACGCAATTTTACCCCTGCTCGTCCTGGCCTCTGTAACACATGCCCAGGCCACACCGCTGGACAACCTGAGCGCCGCGGACGTTAACGGCCCCGCCGCCGTTGCCCCGCTGGCGCAGCCGCAACCGCCTGCAAAACTGATCGTCGATCCGCCGCTTGCCGGGCCGCTGAGCAAAGGCGCGGTGTTTATTCAGTACCGGGCCGAAAACCTGCGCATCGAGCCGGTATTCGGCCCCGAGGCGCTCAAGGTGACCCCGCGCATCGGGCACATTCACGTGGTGGTGGACGGTGCGCCGTGGCACTGGGCTGACGCCAGCGGCGAGCCGGTGATCCTGGTGGGGTTGCCCGCCGGCAAGCACAAGGTAACGATCATCCTGGCTGACCCGACGCACAAGCCGCTCGACCACAAAACCATTGAATTCACCGTCCCGCCCCACGCGGCGATCCACCATTTTTAATGGAGTCTGAACATGAAAGCACTGTCTGTACTGACGGCGGCCCTGCTGGCGCTTTCTGCCAGCGCCTTCGCAGAAAATAAAACCAGCGTCGTGCTGGTGCACGGCGCGTTTGCCGACGGCAGCAGCTGGAATAAGGTGATAACCCTTCTGCAGAAACAACACGCAGAGGTCATTGCCGTCCAGCTCCCGCTCACCTCGCTTAATGATGATGTTGCCGCCACAAAACGGGCCATCGCCCGGGCGCACGGCGACGTGGTGCTGGTAGGCCACTCCTGGGGCGGCACCGTGATTAGCGAGGCGGGCAACGATGCACGGGTAAAATCGCTGGTCTATGTGGCGGCGTTCGCGCCGGATTCCGGCCAGTCGACGGCGGATCTGGCAGGTAGCTTCCCTCCGCCGCCGGGCAGCGCGGGCATCGCCAAAACGGCGGACGGCTATTTATACCTGCCGACAGAAGCCGTCAGGAAGGACTTCGCGCCTGACGTGAAGCCGGGTGAACAAAACGCTATCGCGGCCACGCAGGGGCCGATTAAAGCCGATGCGTTTGGTGAAAAGGTGACTCACGCGGCGTGGCATGATAAACCGAGTTGGTTTGTGGTCAGCAAGCATGACCGGATGATCAACCCCGACCTGGAACGTGCGATGGCGAAGGCGATACATGCGAAAACCACCGAGGTGGCCGCGAGCCACGTGTCGATGGTGAGTCAGCCTGAGGCCATCGCCCGGACGATTGAGCAGGCGAGGCGGACGCACTGAGGACAATTCGCCCGGCGGCGCTACGCTTGCACGAACCTACGATTTCGTAGGTCGGGTAAGCGCAGCGCCTCCCGACAAGAAAGGCCGTCTCAGTCCCCCCTCTCTGCGGGATAATCGCGATTAATCCACGCGTGGTCCTCTTCCCAGGTGAACATCCATTTGCGCACCGGACCGGCCATCACGTTGAGGTAGTAGCTGTCATACCCCGCCATCGTCGCCACCGGGTGATACCCTTTCGGCACCATCACCACGTCACGGTTGTAGACCGCCATACATTCATCCAGCGTTCTGTCGTCGGTGTAGACGCGCTGCATGCAGAACCCCTGCTCCGGGTTGAGGCGATGATAGTAGGTCTCCTCCAGCCAGGTCTCCTGAGGCGGGTTATCCGTGTCGTGCTTGTGGCTCGGGTACGAGCTGGTGCAGCCCTCGTTGGTCCACACCTCCACCACCAGCAGGCTGTCGGCAGGCTTGTCTTCCGGCAAAATGTTATGCACATAGCGCTGGTTGTGACCCTTACCGCGCGCCTCACCGTCAATATCCTGCGGGGCAATCAGCCGCGTCGGATGCGTGCCCTTGCCCGGCGCGGCGCAGACCGCCAGCTCCAGCGTCGTCAGCGCCTTCACCTGCACCGTCTCCTGCGGGGTGACGTACACCGCCCACGGCTTGATGCGCTCGAACGGGCTCATCCGCTCGCCGATGTCGTTAAACTGCGCGGAAGGCGTGGTGATAGAGGCGCGCCCGGCGACCAGCACCAGGCAGCGCTCTTCCCTGACGGCGGGCAGCGTCAGCGTCTGCCCCTCCTGCAGCTCATACGCCTCAAACCCGACGTACCCCCACCCTGCGCCTTCCGGGGTGACGGACTGAGTGCGCCCCTCCGCGTTCGGCTGCTGCCAGCGTGATAACAGACGTGACATGTCACCTCCTCAAATAAGCCCGGCGTCGCGCGCCAGGCGGCTCAGGTTGTTATACCCCAGACGAGCGTAGGTCAGCGGATGGGCAATCGCCGGATCCTGCTCGGCCTCCACCACCAGCCAGCCACGATAGTCCTGCGCCTTCAGCAGACTCATGATCGGCGGGTAATCGACGCAGCCGTCGCCCGGCACGGTAAACACGCCGCTCAGCACCGCATCGAGGAAGCTGGTTTTGCGGTTTTTCACGTCCGCCAGCACGTCGGCGCGCACGTCTTTGCAGTGAACGTGGTTGATGCGCGACGCCCAGCGCTGCGCCACCGCCAGCGGATCGGCCCCGGCAAAGGTCAGGTGACCGGTGTCCAGCAGCAGTCCCACCGCCTCTCCGGTGTGGGTCATCAGGTTGTCCACGTCGTCGGCGGACTCAATCACCGTACCCATGTGATGATGGTAAGCAATCTGGACTCCCTGTTGCTGCGTGTAGCGGGCAAATTCGGTGAGCTTCTCGCCGTACTCCTTCCAGCGCGCCTGAGGGAAGCGCGGACGCAGATGCACCGGGGTCTGCTGCTCGCCGTGAATGCAGCCGCTCACTTCCGCAAAGACCAGCACCTTCGCCCCCAGCTCGCGCAGCAGCGTCAGGTGCGGCTGCACGGCGGCGATCTCCTCCTCCACGCTGCGCTCCAGCAGGCGGCCGGAGTACCAGCCGGAGACCAGCTGCAGGTCGTGGCGTTGCAAAATCGGGCCAAGCAGGCGTGCTTCACGCGGGAATTTGTTGCCCAGCTCAAAGCCAGCAAAACCGGCCTCTTTCCCTTCGCTCAGGCAGGTCTCCAGCGAGGTTTCCGCGCCGAGGGAAGGCAGATCGTCGTTCGTCCACGTCAGCGGGTTAATGCCTAATTGCACACTCATTGTTATCTCCATTATGCGTGTCCGCGCTCGCGCCACCAGGCGATAAGCTGCAGGTAGTTGTCCCGGATGCGCGCTACCAGCTGCGCATCGTCAATATCGTGCTTCAGCCACGCGCGGGAGGCGTCGCCAAACAGCGTGCGCCCCACGGCGAAGCCTTTAACCAGCGGCTGCCCCGCTGCGGCCTTGAAGCCCGCGCGCAGCTGTTCCGCCGGAGCGTCCAGACCGAGGATCACCACCCCGCGGCAGTGCGGGTCCCGGCGTTCGATAATCTCGCCGAGCGCCGTCCAGCCGTCGGCGGAAAGCGGCGGCAGCTTCCACCAGTCCGGGTAAATGCCCAGGTTGTAGAAGCGGGAAATGGCGCGCAGGTAGAGCTCGTCGCTGCGCGGCATGCTGGCGGGCAGGATCACCTCCAGCAGCAGCTCGTGCCCGGACCGGCAGCAGGCGTGGTACACCTCAGCGATTTTCTGCTCCTGCTCCAGGCGCAGGCCGTGGGCGTCTTCCGGGTGGAAGAAGACCAGGCACTTCACCACGTGCTCCTGCGGCCAGCTGATAAGCTGGGTGCCGATATTGCCGTGCTCCATCTCCAGCGGGCGGGAGCCCGGCAGCTCAATGGGGCGACCAATCCACCACCCTTCCCCGGTGATCGCGTTCAGCGCGTCCTGACCAAAGGTGCCGTCGCACAGCAGGCCGGCTTTGCCCTCAAGCCCGGCGCGGCTCGCCGCCTCGCGGCTGGCCTGCAGGATCAGCTGCTTCAGCGCCGGAATGCGCTTAAGCGACGCACCGCACTGCATCGCCATATCCTCAAGCTGGCTGCGGTGATCGAAGGCCATCACGCACAGCTCCGGCCACTCGCGGCGGCGGGTGGTCACCCGGTGGAGATGGTTAAGACGCGGGTCAAGATCCGGGCGCGGCACAACCGCAGCGCGGGAGAGATAGTCATCCAGCTCGATTTTGCTCGGCATCGCCGGGGCGCAGCCGTGGCGCGAGACCACCAGCGCGCCGCAGGCGTTGGCGTAGCGGCACGCCTGCTCCCAGCCCTCGTCGTTCAGGTAGCCGCGCAGCAGGCCGGACATAAACGCGTCCCCCGCCCCGAGAACGTTCAGCACCTCCACGCGCACGCCGGTCACCGTCAGGCCGTCGTCCAGCCGGGACGGAATGGCGTCGGTATAGACCGAGCAGCCGAGCGCGCCGCGCTTGCAGACCAGCGCTGCTTCACTGACGGTGCGCACTCGCCCCAGCGCCTGCAGGGTATCCGTGCTGCCGCCCGCAATGTGGAACTCCTCTTCGGTGCCGACAATGACGTCGAAGAGGTGCAGTACCTCCTGCAGCTCGCGGGTGACCTGGTCGGCGGCGATAAAGCGCGTTTCGCCGTCGCCTAAGGAGGTGAGCCCCCACAGCACCGGGCGGTAGTCGATGTCCAGCACCGTACGCACGCCGTGACGGCGGGCATAGCCCAGCGCCGTCAGCACCGCCTCGCGGGTCTGCGGATGAGAAAGGTGGGTCCCGGTGATGGCAAGACAACGTGCGGAGGCAATGTAGCTTTCATCCACATCGCTGGCGGTAATCGCCATATCCGCGCAGTTATCGCGATAAAAAATCAGAGGAAAGGTGTCCCGGTCTTTAATGCCGAGTAGCACCAGCGCCGTGAGGCGCTTTTTATCGGTAATCAGATGGCTGGTATCGCAGCCTACCTGGTTGAGCTCTTCGCGCAGGAAGCGGCCCATATGTTCATCGCCGACGCGCGCCAGCATCGACGAGCGCAAGCCCTGGCGCGCGGTGCCGTACGCCACGTTGCCGGAGGATCCGCCAAGGTATTTGGCGAAGCTCGACACGTCCTCCAGGCGGGCACCAATCTGCTGGCTATAGAGGTCTACCGCCACGCGGCCCATGCATATCACATCAAACTGCTTTTCCACGTTGATACCTCATCAGACAATGTCGTTCACGTTCAGCCAGCGGCCTTCCCGGTGCGAGAGCGCAATCGCGTCCAGCACGCGCGACACCTTCCAGCCCTCTTCGAAGTCCGGCCACATCGGCGCGTCGGCGGCAATCCCGTCCACCAGATCGCGCACCTCCACCGTTTTTTGATCGTTAAAGCCAATTCCGTGGCCTGCGCCCATGCAGAACGCGGCGTAGTCCGGGTGCGCCGGGCCGACGAGCAGCGTGCGGAACCCCTGACGGTTCACCGGATCGTCGTGCAGATAGAGCTTTAGCTCCGCCATGCGCTCCTGGGTGAAGCTGATGGTGCCCTTCGTCCCGGTGATCACGTACGAGAGTCCCATCTTGCGGCCGCAGGCGACGCGGGAGGTTTCAATGACACCCTGCGCCCCGCCCGCGAAGCGCACCATCGCGTGGGCCTGATCCTCGTTTTCCACCGCAATCATCTCTGACGATCCGGCCTTCGCCGGGCGCGCCGGGACCACGATCTTCAGATCGCCGCAGACCTGCTCAATATCGCCCACCAGGTACTGAGCCATATTGACGATATGCGCCGCGAGGTCGCCCAGCGCGCCCAGCCCGGCGGTCTCTTTAAAGCAGTGCCAGTGGATGGGCGACAGCGGGTCGGCCATATAGTCTTCGTTGTGGGTGCCGTAGAAGTGGATCACATCGCCAATCTCGCCGCGGCCGATAATCTCCTTCGCCAGCTGCGCCGTCGGGTTCTTCATGTAGTTGAACCCCACCAGCGTTTTCACCCCGGCCCGCTTCGCGGCGTCGACCATCTCGCGCGCATCGTGGGCGTTGAGCGCCAGAGGCTTCTCCGAGTAGACGTGCTTGCCGTGGCGGATCGCCTCCAGCGCCATCTCTTTATGCAGGTGGTTAGGTGAGCAAATATCCACCACGTCAATGGCCGGGTCGGCCACCAGCGCCCGCCAGTCTCCCGTTGAACGGTTAAAGCCAAACGCCCGGGCGCGCTCTGCCGCCAGCTCCGGCGTGACTTCCGCCACCATCTCGCGCACCAGCCTGCCGCGCAGGTTGAACACCGTCGGGGCCTGGGCATAGGCGATAGCGTGCGCCTTGCCGATATACCCGGTGCCAATCAATCCAATACGAACCTCTTTCATCGTGATCCTCACAGTGCGCCGCGACGGCTCTTGGCGTAGGTATCAAACGCCACCGCCAGAACGATAATTAACCCGGTGATAATTTGCTGGTAGTAAGCCGAGACGTTCATCAGCACCAGGCCGTTAATCAGAATGCCCATAATGATGGAGCCGATAATGGTGCCGCCGATGCGCCCGTAGCCGCCCATCAGCGAGGTACCGCCGATCACCACCGAGGCGATGACGCGAAGCTCAAAGGAGATCCCGGCCACCGCCTCGGCGCTCCCCAGACGCGCGCTCAGGATGAAGCCCGCCAGCCCGGCCAGACAGCCGATCAGTACGTAGACGCTGACGAGCACGCGCTTGACGTTAACCCCCGCCAGGCGCGCCGCCTCCGGGTTGCCGCCGATGGCGTAGACGAAGCGGCCCCAGCGGGTTTTATGCAGCGCCAGATAGCCGCCGACGGCGACGATGGCGAAGATCCAGATCGGAATGGAGATGCCGAGCAACTCCCCGCGTCCCCACCAGCGGTAGCCGGGGTCGAAACCGGCAATCGGCGCGCCGTCGTTGATCACCAGCGTCAGGCCGCGCCAGATGGTCATCCCGCCGAGGGTGACGATAAACGGCGGCAGACGCAGGCGGGTGACGCCCAGACCGTGCAGGAAGCCAATCGCCGTGCCCATCGCCAGACAAATCCCCAGCCCGATCAGCCAGCTCATGCCGCCCCAGGCGTTCGGGTCGACGGTGGTGAAGTTATCGCCCTTAATGACGTACGCCGCGGTCATGGCGCACACCGCCAGAATGGAGCCCACGGAGAGGTCGATCCCGGCGGTCAGAATGACGAAGGTCATCCCCACGGCCATGATCCCGTAGATGGAGACTTCGGTCAGGATGTTGAAAATGTTGCGTTCAGAGAAAAAGTTACTGTTCTGCGACTGAAAGAAGATCAGCAGCAGGATCATGAAAATCAACACCCCGAAGCGCTCGAAGAAGGCGATGGGATCGATGCGTCCGGCGCGTTTGACCGGGGCCTGCGTTTTAGAAATCATCTGCGTCATGAGAAACTCCGTTATGCCGCGTTCAGGGCGTTGTGGTTGATGGCCATCATCGTCATCAGCCGTTCTTCGTTAGCGTCGTCACCGTGGATCTCGCCGGTCACCCGGCCTTCACTGAGGGTGATGATCCGGTCAGACACCGCCATCACTTCAGGCAGATCGGAGGAGATCACGATCACCGCCACGCCCTTTTTCGCCATGTCAAACAGCACCTGGTGCACTTCCGATTTGGTCCCCACGTCAATGCCGCGCGTCGGCTCATCGACGATCAGCACCCGCGGGTTGAGCGCCATGCAGCGCGCGAGGATCACCTTCTGCTGGTTACCGCCGGAGAGCTTGCGCACCTCCTGCGCGCTGTTGACCATTTTGATCTGCAGGGCCTGGCGATAGGATTCAATCAGATCGTCCTCTTTGCGGGTGTTCACAAACCAGCGCCACTGCAGTAGCGAGGAGAGGCACGAGAGCGACAGGTTGTCGCGAATCGACAGCCCGAGCACCGCCCCCTCTTTTTTACGGTCTTCGGGCACCAGCGCCACGCCCTGGTCGAGGGCATACAGCGGGTCGCGCGGCTGGTACGGCACACCATCCAGCTCAAAGCTCCCGGAGGTAAAGGCGTCTGCGCCAAACAGGCAGCGGGCCACCTCGGTGCGTCCCGCGCCCACCAGCCCGGCAATCCCTAAGACCTCCCCGGCATGGACGTGGAAGCTGATGTCGTGCAGGGCGATGCCGTGCGGATCCAGCGGCGGTTTTTCGCGGCTCAGCCCCTTCACCGCCAGGCGGACGGGTTTGTCTTGATGATGGGTTTCGCTGGCGGGGCGACGGTTAAAGGCCACGTCGCGCCCGACCATCAGGCGGATCAGCTGTTCGACGTTGGTCTCCGCCACCGCGCCGGTGCCGGTGAAGCGGCCGTCCTGAAATACGGTGAAGCGATCGCAGAGCTGAAAAACTTCGTGCAGGCGGTGGGTAACGTAAATAATGCTCACGCCGCGGTTTTTAAGCTCCCGCACCACGCGGTGCAGGCTTTCCACCTCGCTGTCGCTCAGCGCGGCGGAAGGTTCGTCCATGATGATCAGGCGAGCGTTGAGGGTCAGCGCCCGGGCGATCTCCACCATCTGCTGCTGGGCGACGCTCAGACGGGCGACCGGCGTGGTCGGCGCAACGTTTAGCTGCAGGTAATCGAGAATGACCTGCGCCTCCTGATTTACCGCCCTTTCGTCGACGATCAGATTACGTTTACGCGGCTCGCGCCCGAGAAACATGTTTTCCGCGACGGTCATGTTGGGCAGCAGGTTGAATTCCTGATAGATGGTGATAATGCCCTTGTTCTGCCGTTCCACCGGAGAGTCGTCCACCGGCAGCATTTCGCCGTTGAACCAGATATCCCCGCGGGTTTGCGGCTGCGCGCCCGCAAGCGCCTTCAGCAGCGTGGATTTTCCCGCTCCGTTTTCCCCCAGCAGGGCGTGGATCTCCCCCGCGCCGACGGTCAGCTGGGCGCTGCTTAGCGCCCAGACGCCAGAAAAGCTTTTTGCCAGGTCGGTCACTTTCAGTAAGGGTTGCGACATCGGTCTGCTCCTCCTCATGTTGAGCCGCCAGAGGCGGCTCGGGACATATCAGTTACCGGCCTCACCGATACGCTCAGCCTGCTGCAGGTTCTCTTTGGTGATAAGCGTTGGCGGGTAGTCGGCCCCGGTGATGGCTTTCTTCTCGCGCACGTTGGCCACCAGCTGGCTCATCGCCGTCTGCACCGCAAAGCCCGGACGCTGATCCGCCGTTACCGCCAGCCAGCCGTCGCGCACGCGGGCCAGCGCTTCCGGCACCGCATCAAAGCCGGTCACGAGGATTTCACCCGGCTTCACGCCCTGGCTCTGCAGGGCTTCAATCGCGCCCAGCGCCATATCGTCGTTGGCGGAGAGGATCACCTGCGGGCGTTTCGGTAGCGAAGGCAGAACGCTTTCGACGATGCGCATCCCTTCAGAACGCATCCAGTTGCCGGTCTGATCGGCGACGATCTTGTACTTATCCCCGCCCGCCTTCAGGCTGTCGCGGATCCCTTTGGTGCGTTCAATATTGGAAGAGGAACCCGGCTGGCCGGTGAGCAGGATGATCTCTGCCCCGTCGGGGAATTTGGTTTTGACGAAGTCGCCAATCGCCTGGCCGCCTTTGTAGTTGTTGGCGCCAAAGTGGGGCACTTTTTTCTGGCTGTCGACGGAGCGGTCAAGGGTGACCACCGGCAGCTTCGCATCCTGAATTTCATCCACCGCGCTGGAGACCGCGTTCACGTCGTTCGGGGAGACGATAAAGCCCTGCGCCCCGCGGGTGATGGCGTTTTCCAGGTCAGCCACCTGCTTCGGTGAACTGCCCTGCCCGTCCAGTACCTGAAGCTTCACGCCCATCTCTTTCGCGGCTTTCACCGCCGTACGCTGCATGTGAACCTCAAACGGCATGGCCAGGTTTGGCGTACTGAAAACAATCTGCTCGTTTTCGGCGAGGGCGGCCCCGGACGTCATTGCGATGAGGGCGGCTAAGATCAGTTTTTTCATTATTATGTCTCTCTGTGTAGGGTTGTTGTGTTTAGAGGACGATCTCGCGCTGGCTACGCAGCGACTCCAGCGCTTTATCCGCGAGGTACAGCGCACGTTCACCATCATCGCCGCTGCAGTCAGGCACCGCTTCGCCGCGCAGGACCGCAACAAAGTGTTCCCATTCCGCGGCGTAAGCGGATTTGTAGCGCTGCAGGAAGAAGTGTTCCGGCAGCGCGCTGGTGCAGCCCTGTTTGCCGTAGTGCTGCACCTGGTTTTCCAGAATATTGCCGGCGCACAGCAGCCCTTCGGAGCCGTGCAGCTCCAGGCGCTGGTCGTAGCCGTAAGAGGAGCGGCGGCTGTTGACGATGGTCGCCATCGCGCCGGAGGCATATTTCAGAACGATAAACGCGGTATCGATATCCCCCGCCTCGCCAATCGCCGGATCCACCAGGTTACTGCCCTGGGCATACACCGACACCGGCTCTTCGCCCATGATGAAACGGGCCATGTCGAAGTCGTGAATGGTCATATCGCGGAACATGCCGCCGGAGACGCGCACGTACTCGGCGGGCGGCGGAGACGGGTCGCGGGAGATGATCAGCAACGATTCCGGCTTGCCGATGCGCCCGGCCTGGGCATCGGTTTTCACGCGGCGGAACTGTGGGTCAAAGCGGCGGTTAAAGCCGATGAACAGCGGCACGTCGTACTCTTTAACCACTTTCAGGCAGTCGCGCACGCGGGCGAGGTCGAGGTGTACCGGCTTTTCGCAGAAGATAGCCTTGCCGTGGCGGGCGGCCATTTCAATCAGATCCGCGTGGGTGTCGGTGGCGGAGGCGATCAGCACGGCGTGAACGTTAGGGTCGGTCATCGCCTCATCCACGCTCTGCTGGCGGGCCTGATACTGTGCGGCGAGACGGGTGGCAAATTCCTGATTCGGGTCAACCACGGACCAGAGCGTGGTCGCGCCGTGGCTGGCGATGTTAGCTGCATGTACCTGGCCAATTCGGCCAGCGCCCAGTAAAGCAATGTTAAACATAACGGCTCCCGGTGTTTGTGAATGCTGTGAACTAACGACCCTATAAATAAAACATTTATTTCATTTTTATAAATAGTGAAAATTATGTTTTTGAGTGCGGGTTAACACTTTTGAGATGTATGAGATAATTTTTGTTATCAATCTCACAACATGAAAGAAGGTACTGCTCACCCCTCACCCCGGCCCTCTCCCCAAAGGAGCGAGGGAGAAAAGAGTGCACCACCCCTAACCCTCTCCACTTTTGGGAGAGGGTTAGGGTGAGGGGGAAATGAAATGAAAATTTCGTTAAGACAGGAAAACTCAATACTGACGGGCTTTTTTCACCTGCGCCTGCGTTTGCTCCGCGGCCTCACGCACGGCAGACGACTCTGCCACCTGCGCGTCACCGGTTCGCCACCACGAAGCGTAGTCATGGGTCATGGTCTTCGGCAATACCTTGATGTCCAGCAGCGTCGGGCCCGGATGGGCGCGTGACGCCTCAAGTGCCGCCAGCAGGCTCTGCTCGTCGTTCACCCTCCACGCGCGACAGCCGTAGCTTTCCGCGTTTTGCGCAAAGTCGACCTTCACCAGCGGCCCGTCAAGCCGCCCGGTTTCCGGGCTGCGATGGCGGTTTTCTGTGCCGAAGCTGCCCATCCCGTGCCCCATCTGTAGGTTGTTGATGCAGCCGAAGCTGGCGTTGTCAAACAGCAGAACGGTGACCTTAATGCCTTCCTGCACCGCGGTTTGCAGCTCGGAGTGCAGCATCATGTAGGAGCCATCCCCCACCATGGCGTAAACCGGCTGCCCGGGTCGGGCGAGCTTCGCGCCGATGGCCGCCGCAATCTCGTAGCCCATGCAGGAGTAGCCGTACTCCAGGTGATAGCTGTCCGGCGTTTTGACCTGCCAGAGGCGCTGTAAATCTCCCGGCAGCGAACCGGCCGCGCCCACCACGATGGCGTTATCTTCCACATGCTGATTGATCAGCCCCAGCACCCGCGTCTGGGTCAGGCGGGTGTTGAGCGTCTCGCCGTATTCCGCCAGCTGCGCGTCCAGATGCCCCGCCACTTCGGGCGCGTCGTCCGGATGCCACTGGCGATCCCACAGGCGGCGGCACTCATCGCGCCACGCGGATTTCGCCTGGGCGATCGCCTCTCCCCAGCCGCTGCGATACTCGCCGAGCGCGTGGGTTAAGGCCTGGAGCCCGGTTTGGGCATCGGCAATCAGCGCGGTGGCGTCCAGCTTCAGGGCGTCAAACTCGGCCACGTTCAGCAGCAGGAATTCGACGTCCGGGTGGGAAAATAGCGCCTTGGAGCCGGTGGTAAAGTCAGTCAGGCGCGTGCCGACACCAATCACTAAGTCAGCCTGTGGCGCGAGCTGGTTGGCGGCCATTCCGCCCGTCACTCCTACGCCGCCGAGGTTAAGCGGGTGGTCACTTACCAGCGCCCCCTTCCCGGCCTGCGTTTCGGCAAACGGCAGCTGCAGCGTCTCGACAAATTCGCGAAACGCCTCATGCGCGCCGGAGTAACGCACGCCGCCGCCGCACACTACCAGCGGACGGCGCTTGCGGGCGATCAGCGCCCGCGCCTGCGCCAGTCGCTGCGGATCGGGCGGACGGCGTTCGATGTGGTGCACCCGACGCGCGAAGAAGCTTAGCGGGTAGTCCCACGCTTCCCCCTGCACGTCCTGCGGCAGACAGAGGGTCACCGCTCCGGTATCTGCGGGGTCAGTAAGCGTTCGCATCGCGCTTAGCATGGCGCTCATGAGCTGCTCGGGGCGGTTGATGCGGTCCCAGTAGCGGGAAACCGGACGGAAGCAGTCGTTGGTGCTGATACTGAGATCGTGATACTGCTCGATCTGCTGCAGCACGGGGTCCGGCTGGCGGCTGGCGTAGATATCGCCCGGCAGCAGTAAAAGCGGGATGCGGTTCGCCGTGGCGGTGGCCGCTGCCGTGACCATATTGGCGGCGCCCGGCCCGACTGAGGAGGTGACGGCAAAAATGCGCTGGCGGCGCTGCTGTTTGGCGAATCCCGTCGCCATGTGGGCGATGCCCTGCTCGTTGCACCCCTGCATGATTTTCAGATGACCGGGATCCTGCTCCAGCGCCTGGCCAATACCCAGCACGTTGCCGTGCCCAAAGATCGTCGCCACGCCCTCCACGAAGGGCGTTTCGTTGCCGTCAACGCTGACGTACTGTTGATTCAGGAACCGGACCAGCGCCTGGGCCATGGTCATACGTTCGGTTTGCATAATGCCTCCTGTCAGCCCAGCGTAGGCATGGAGAACGCAGCGCCTGTCTCCTGCTGCATTTCCGGCCAGCGCGCGGTGATGGTTTTCATTCGGGTGTAGAAACGCACGCCGTCGTTGCCGTGTACGTTGAGCGCGCCAAAGATGGAACGCTTCCAGCCACCGAAACTGTGGAATGCCATCGGCACCGGGATCGGCACGTTGACCCCCACCATGCCCGCCTGCACCTCTTCGCAGAAGCGGCGCGCGCAGCCGCCGTCACGGGTGAAGATCGCCGAGCCATTACCATATTCATGGCGGTTAATGAGGTCCACCGCGCTGGCGTAATCTGCTACCCGCACCACAGAAAGCACCGGGCCAAAAATCTCTTCTTTATAGATGGTCATCTCCGGTGTGACGTTATCAAACAGCGTCGGCCCGACGAAGTAGCCCTGCTCGTGGCCCTTCACGCTGAAGCCGCGCCCGTCCACGCGCAGTTTCGCCCCCTGCGCTTCCCCGCTGTCGATATAGCCCAGCACCTTGCTGCGGTGCGCGGAGGAGATAAGCGGCCCCATTTCGTTTTCCGGTGTCTGGTCCAGCCCCGGTCCGACGCGCAGCGCTTCAATCTGTTTTTCCAGCCGGGTGCAGAGGTCATCGGCGGTTTTATCCCCCACCGCCAGCACCACCGAGAGCGCCATGCAGCGTTCCCCCGCCGCGCCGTAGGCCGCGCCCATGATGGCGTTGGTCGCCATCTCCATGTCGGCATCCGGCATTAAAATGCAGTGGTTTTTCGCGCCGCCCAGCGCCTGACAGCGCTTACCGTGGGCGGAGGCGGTCTGGTAAATGTATTCGGCAATCGGCGTGGAGCCGACAAAGCTCACCGCCTGCACGCGCGGGTCGGTCAGGAGCACGTCAACGGACTCTTTATCCCCCTGCACCACGTTGAAGACGCCGTCCGGCAAGCCTGCCTCTTTTAGCAGCTGCGCCAGCGCGAGCGCGAGAGAAGGGTCTTTTTCCGACGGCTTCAGCACGAAGGTATTCCCGGTCGCCAGCGCAATGGGGAACATCCACATCGGCACCATCGCCGGGAAGTTAAACGGCGTGATCCCGGCGCAGACGCCGAGCGGCTGCATCAGCGAGTGGCTGTCGACGCCGGTACCGACGTTCGCAGAGTGTTCACCCTTTTGCAGATGCGGGATACCGCAGGCAAATTCCACCACTTCCAGGCCGCGGGTCAGTTCGCCCACCGCGTCGGAGAAAACCTTGCCGTGCTCTTCGCTGATGATGCGGGCCAGGCGCGTCATGTTCTCTTCCAGCAGCGCCTTGAAGCGGAACATCACGCGCGCGCGCTTAAGCGGAGCCTGGCGCGCCCACGCGGGAAACGCCTGCTGCGCGGCGGCAATCGCCTGCTCCGTTTCCTGCGCCGTACTCATCACCACCTGGCGGATCTGCTCGCCGGTGGCCGGGTTGAAGATCGCCTGAACGCGCTGGCCTGAACCGGTGACACATTCGCCGTGAATAAAATTCGCTACCGTCTCCATCCTTAACCTCTCGCTGTTGATACGTGACTGTTACCTGAACGCTGTGTACAGGACACTATATATGAAACAAATATTCCATTTTAAGTTGAAATAAAATAAATGATGATTATTGTGATCAAGGATGGATTTTTATGTTAACAGCCAGCAACACTGACGCTGCGTGCGCTATTAAGGGATTTCGGGCGAGGAAATGACTGAAGCTTCTGTTTCATTTTTGCTGCCAGATGGATGGCCGACATTTAAAAGACGCGGTTTTGCGTTTAGAATCATCAGACTGTATTTGGGGGATAACATGACGACAGCAACCAGCCTGAACGAACTGCAGCAGCAAATCCGCGATCGCTACGATAGCCTGAGCAAGAGGCTGCAGCAGGTCTCCCGCTACGTGCTGGATAACACCAACAGCGTGGCCTTTGATACGGTTGCCGTCATTGCCGAGCGCGCCGACGTGCCGCCTTCGACGCTGATCCGCTTTGCCAACGCCTTTGACTTCACCGGCTTCAACGAAATGAAACAGCTGTTTCGCATGAACCTGGTGGAGGAGACGGCCAGCTACAGCGACCGCGCGCGGCTGTTCCGCGAAATGGAGAACGAGGCCGTGCCGGAAACGCCGCTCGATATTCTGCAGGAGTTCGCCCGCTCGAACGCGCAGGCGCTGCAGCAGCTGGCCGCCCGCGCCGAGCCGGAAATGCTGGAGCGCGCGGTACAGCTGCTGGCCGACGCCGACACTATCTACATCGCCGGACTGCGCCGCTCGTTTAGCGTCGCTGCCTACCTCACCTACGCCCTGAGCCACCTGGAGTGCCGCCCTATCCTGCTCGACGGCATGGGCGGGATGCTGCGCGAGCAAATCAGCCGCATTAAGGCGCGCGACATCGTGGTGTCGATCAGCTTCTCGCCATACGCGGAAGAGACGGTGATGGTCAGCGAAACCGCCGCCAGCGTCGGCGCCCGGCAGATCGTGATTACGGACAGCCAGATAAGCCCCCTGGCAACGTTCAGCGATCTCTGCTTTGTGGTGAAAGAGGCGCAAGTGGATGCGTTCCGGTCTCAGTCGGCAACGCTGTGCCTGGTGCAGTCGCTGGTGGTGGCGCTGGCGTACAGGTTGGGTGAAGGGAAATAAGGCAATAAAAAAACCCCCTGCGCAGGCAGAGGGTTTGGGTGTTAATTCAGAGGGAAATCATTCCCACTCAATCGTAGCCGGTGGCTTACCGCTGATGTCATACACCACGCGGGAAATACCATTCACTTCGTTGATGATGCGGTTAGACACGCGGCCTAAGAAGTCATACGGCAGGTGCGCCCAGTGCGCGGTCATGAAGTCGATGGTTTCCACCGCACGCAGGGAAACAACCCAGTCGTACTTACGGCCATCGCCCATTACACCGACGGAGCGAACCGGAAGGAACACGGTGAACGCCTGGCTTACCTTGTTGTACAGGTCAGCTTTGTGCAGCTCTTCGATGAAGATCGCGTCCGCGCGACGCAGCAGGTCGCAGTACTCTTTCTTCACTTCGCCCAGCACGCGCACGCCCAGACCCGGACCCGGGAACGGGTGACGGTAGAGCATGTCGTACGGCAGACCCAGTTCCAGACCGATCTTACGCACTTCGTCTTTGAACAGCTCGCGCAGCGGTTCAACCAGGCCCATCTTCATCTCTTTCGGCAGGCCGCCCACGTTGTGGTGAGATTTGATGACGTGCGCTTTACCGGTTGCGGAGGCCGCAGACTCGATCACGTCAGGGTAGATAGTACCCTGCGCCAGCCACTTCACGTCTTCCAGCTTCAGCGCTTCTTCGTCGAACACTTCCACGAAGACGCGGCCGATGATCTTACGTTTTGCTTCCGGATCGTTCTCGCCTTTCAGCGCGTCCAGGAAGCGCTGCTCGCCTTCCACGTGAACGATGTTCAGACCGAAGTGGTCGCCGAACATGTCCATGACCTGCTTCGCTTCGTTCAGACGCAGCAGACCGTTGTCCACGAAGACGCAGGTCAGGTTTTTGCCGATGGCACGGTGCAGCAGCATCGCGGTGACGGAGGAGTCCACGCCGCCGGAGAGGCCGAGGATCACTTTGTCATCGCCAACCTGCTGGCGGATACGCTCAACGGCGTCGTCGATGATTTTTGCCGGGGTCCACAGGGCTTCACACTGGCAGATGTCACGCACGAAGCGCTCCAGCATGCGCATACCCTGACGGGTGTGGGTCACTTCCGGGTGGAACTGCACGCCGTAGAAGCGTTTTTCTTCGTTCGCCATGATGGCGAACGGGCAGCTTTCGGTGCTGGCTACGGTCACGAAGTCGGATGGGATGGCGGTAACCTTGTCGCCATGGCTCATCCACACGTCCAGCAGCGGCTTGCCGTCTGCGGTCAGGGAGTCTTCGATACCGCGCACCAGCGCGCTGTCGGTGACAACTTCAACCTGCGCGTAGCCAAACTCACGCTCGTTAGAGCCTTCTACGTGACCGCCCAGCTGCATCGCCATGGTCTGCATGCCGTAGCAGACGCCGAATACCGGCACGCCCGCTTCGAACACGTACTGCGGCGCGCGCGGGCTGTTCTCTTCGGTGGTGCTTTCCGGGCCGCCGGACAGGATGATGCCGCTTGGATTGAATTCGCGAATCTGTGCTTCCGTGACATCCCAGGCCCACAGTTCACAGTAAACGCCCAGTTCACGTACGCGACGCGCCACCAGCTGAGTGTACTGAGAACCGAAGTCCAGGATGAGAATGCGATGTTTATGAATGTTTTCCGTCATTGACGCTAATTCCGAGGCAAGTGAAACAAAACAAAGCGCCCGGCAGAAGCCGGGCGCGGAAACTTATCAGGAGCCCAGACGGTAGTTCGGGGACTCTTTGGTGATCGTCACGTCGTGAACGTGGCTCTCCTGGATACCCGCACCGCTGATGCGTACGAATTCCGCTTTGGTACGCAGCAAGTCAATGGTACCACAGCCGGTCAGACCCATACAGGAACGCAGGCCGCCCATCTGCTGGTGAATGATCTCTTTCAGACGGCCTTTATAGGCCACGCGGCCTTCGATACCTTCCGGTACCAGTTTGTCAGCAGCGTTATCGGTCTGGAAGTAACGGTCAGAGGAACCTTTGGACATCGCGCCCAGGGAGCCCATTCCACGGTAAGATTTGTAAGAACGGCCCTGGTAGAGTTCGATTTCGCCCGGGGATTCTTCGGTACCAGCGAGCATGGAGCCTACCATGACGGCAGCAGCGCCCGCGGCGATGGCTTTAGCTATGTCGCCAGAGAAGCGGATACCGCCGTCAGCGATAACTGGAATACCGGTGCCTTCCAGCGCTTCAACCGCGTCAGAAACCGCGGTAATCTGCGGAACGCCCACGCCGGTCACGATACGGGTGGTACAGATGGAGCCAGGGCCGATACCCACTTTCACCGCGCTGCAGCCGGCGTCAGCCAGCGCGCGAGCGCCTGCGCCCGTCGCCACGTTGCCGCCAATGATCTGCAGGTCAGGATATTTCGCACGGGTGTCGCGAATACGCTGCAGCACGCCTTCGGAGTGGCCGTGAGAGGAGTCAATCAGCAGGACGTCAACGCCCGCCGCCACCAGCGCGTCAACGCGCTCTTCGTTACCTGCACCCGCGCCTACGGCAGCGCCGACGCGCAGACGGCCATGCTCGTCTTTACAGGCGTTCGGTTTACGTTCTGCTTTCTGGAAATCTTTAACGGTGATCATGCCGCGCAGGTGGAAGTTCGCATCCACAACCAGCGCTTTCTCAACGCGTTTTTCGTGCATTTTCGCCAGTACCACGTCGCGAGTTTCGCCTTCGCGGACGGTCACCAGACGCTCTTTTGGCGTCATGTAGACGCTGACAGGCTGGTTCAGGTCAGTCACGAAGCGCACGTCACGACCGGTGATGATGCCCACCAGTTCATTGTCTTCGGTCACTACCGGGTAGCCGGCAAAGCCGTTACGTTCGGTCAGGGCTTTCACTTCGTGCAGGGTAGTGGTTGGCAGAACGGTCTGAGGGTCGGACACGATGCCGGACTCATGCTTCTTCACGCGGCGAACTTCTTCCGCCTGACGCTCGATAGACATGTTTTTGTGGATAAAGCCAATGCCGCCTTCCTGTGCCAGGGCGATAGCCAGGCGCGCTTCAGTCACGGTGTCCATTGCCGCGGAGAGCATAGGAATGTTCAGACGAATGGTTTTCGTCAACTGCGTGCTGAGGTCGGCAGTATTCGGCAGAACGGTGGAATGAGCGGGAACGAGGAGGACGTCGTCAAACGTCAGTGCTTCTTTAGCGATACGTAGCATGGGCAATATCTCTGACCTGGGTGGTTAAATATTGCCGTGGCATTATACAGAGCGTAACCGATTGCATCTACACTTTTTTGAAAAAATGCTTGCGAATGCCTCTCAGCAGGTTACTATCGACTGAATAACTTGCTGATTTAGAATTTGATCCCGCTCACATGTTATCCTCTCAATCCCCCTCAATTTATACTGTCAGCCGCCTTAATCAGACGGTACGTTTGCTGCTTGAGCAGGAAATGGGGCAGGTCTGGATCAGCGGTGAAATCTCAAACTTCACGCAACCGTCTTCCGGACACTGGTACTTTACCTTAAAAGACGATACCGCCCAGGTGCGCTGCGCGATGTTCCGTAACAGCAACCGCCGCGTGACGTTCCGTCCGCAGCACGGCCAGCAGGTTCTGGTTCGCGCCAATATTACCCTGTATGAGCCGCGCGGCGATTATCAAATTATCGTTGAGAGCATGCAGCCCGCGGGCGAAGGCCTGCTGCAGCAAAAGTATGAACAGTTAAAGGCGAAGCTCTCCGAAGAGGGACTTTTCGACCAACAGTTCAAAAAGCCGCTGCCCTCACCTGCCCACTGCGTGGGTGTCATCACCTCGAAAACCGGTGCCGCCCTGCACGACATTTTGCACGTACTGAAGCGTCGCGATCCTTCCCTGCCCGTCATTATCTACCCGACCGCCGTTCAGGGTGACGATGCGCCAGGCCAGATTGTACGCGCCATTGAGCTGGCAAATGCGCGTAAGGAGTGTGACGTGTTGATCGTCGGGCGCGGCGGCGGCTCGCTGGAAGACCTGTGGAGCTTTAACGACGAGCGCGTGGCGCGGGCAATCTTTGCAAGCGAGATCCCCGTGGTGAGCGCCGTCGGGCATGAAACGGACGTAACAATCGCGGATTTTGTTGCGGATCTGCGTGCGCCTACGCCGTCCGCGGCGGCGGAAGTGGTAAGCCGTAACCAGCTGGAGCTGCTGCGTCAGCTTCAGAACGGTCAGCAGCGTCTTGAGATGGCGATGGACTACTTCCTTGCCAACCGTACCCGCCGCTTTACCCAGCTTCATCACCGTCTTCAGCAGCAGCACCCACAGCTTCGTCTGGCGCGTCAGCAGACCGTGCTGGAACGCCTGCGTCAGCGCATGAACTTTGCGCTTGATAATCAGCTTAAGCGCGCGGTGACGCGCCAGCAGCGTGTGACCCAGCGCCTGAACCAGCAGAATCCGCAGCCGAAAATCTATCGTGCGCAAACGCGCATTCAGCAACTGGAATATCGTCTGGCGGAGACTCTCCGGGCGCGCCTGAGCACCACGCGTGAGCGTTTTGGCAACGCGGTGACCCATCTGGAAGCCGTCAGCCCCCTCTCCACGCTGGCGCGCGGCTATAGCGTAACGACAGCAGCGGACGGCAAAGTGCTGAAGCAAACCAAACAGGTGAACACCGGTGACGTTCTTACCACCCGCCTGTCTGACGGCTGGGTGGAAAGCGAAGTGAAATCAATTAAACCGGTGAAAAAGACGCGTCAGCGCAAAACCGGATAATTCTTCGTCGGTTACTTACTATACTGCTGCTATTCCCTTTTTTAATAAGGAGAGCAGCATGTCCCATCTTCGTAGCGTTATTCCCCCTTATATTCTTCGTCGTATTATCGAAAGCGGTTCCGAACCGCAGCAGCGCTATGCCCGTCAGACCTTAACCCACGTCCAGACGCTGATGGCGCATATGCCGGGCAAACCCGCCGCGCCGCACGTGAATAAAGCCGGTCAGCTTGAGCGCGATATCTACGATGCGAAACAGACCCAGGAGCTGCCGGGTACCCAGGTGCGTTACGAGGGTCAGCCGTCTAATGGCGATGTGGCCGTGGACGAGGCGTACGATTATTTGGGTATCACCCATGATTTCTTCTGGAAAGAATATCAGCGTGATTCGCTCGATAATAAGGGGCTTATTTTGACCGGCACCGTGCATTACGGTCGGGAATATCAGAACGCCTTCTGGAACGGTCAGCAGATGGTGTTTGGCGACGGTGACGGGGAGATCTTTAACCGCTTTACGATTGCCATCGACGTGGTGGCGCACGAGCTGAGCCACGGCGTCACCGAGACCGAAGCCGGGCTAATCTATTTTGAACAGTCGGGTGCGCTGAATGAGTCCCTGTCAGACGTGTTTGGTTCGCTGGTGAAACAGTACCATCTCAAGCAAACCGCCGATAAAGCAGACTGGTTGATTGGTGAAGGGCTGCTGGCTGCGGGCATTAACGGCAAAGGGCTGCGCTCCATGTCTGAACCCGGCACCGCCTACGACGATCCCCTGCTCGGCAAAGACCCGCAGCCCGCGCACATGAAAGATTTCATCAAAACGCGCGAGGATAACGGCGGCGTCCATCTTAACTCCGGCATCCCCAACCGGGCGTTTTACCTGGCCGCGACGGCGATCGGCGGTTACGCCTGGGAAAAAGCCGGTTATGCCTGGTACGACACGGTTTGCGATCGCAATCTGGCGCAGGATGCGGATTTTGATGCCTTCGCAAAACTGACGATAGCGCACGGAGAGAAACGCTCCGGTAGCGACGTTGGGGCGGCGATAAAACAGGCCTGGGAACAGGTGGGAGTGCTGTAAATGCAGGTTCCGGAACTGACGGATGACGCCGTGGTTGAGCTGGCCCGGGAAGGCGGCGTCGCTTTTATTCCTAAGCTGAGCGGCCAGCGTACCATCGCGCTCTCCTCGCTTAATGAGGCCCAGCGCCAGCGCCTGGTGAGCATCCTGGAGCAGGCCTTTCCACGCGGTCAGCCGCCGGGTCAGACGTCGTCACCCGGCAGCGGTGACCAGCGCTATTTCCGCATCCAGATTATCTGGACCGGCCAAAATCAGGCGCACTACGCCGATATCATCGTGCTGGTACCTGAGCAGGAAGCGCCAGAGTCGCTGGTCGAGCTGTGGAAAAAAGGCGAAGACTGCGTGTGCGATTAATCTTCGGCCGGAACAAACTCCACGCGCTTTTTAGAAATTAAGCCGTGGCCGTTCTGGCAGAAATAGTCCACCGCCCCGCAGGCCTTTAAGACCTGGAGTGGCTGATGGCACTCCGGGCAGCGGGCTTCGAGCGCAATATCTTTATTACAGCTGTCGCAGTGCGCCGCCCCGTTCAGGGGTTCAAGCTGTGCCTGGCAATCCGGGCAGGTAATGGTCATGGTGTCTCCTTCAGGGCGTTCAGGTCTGCGATAATTTTACCACGTCTTCAGTGCGGGCCACGCAACTGTTGCTGCAAGGTCAGCAGCAGCGCCACCTCATCTATCCTGCGGCGCGTTGTGCGGCTCACCTCCTGCGGATCGCGCTCAAACAGACTGTTTGCGCCAAGAATATGACCGGCAAGACAGCGTTCGTAGATCGTGCCGGGGATATACCAGCGCTGAATATTCTTACCTTTAACTAGCTCCAGCACATCTTCCGCGCCGCGTCGGTCGTAGTTGATAATGCGGCCGTCGCGTAAATAGAGACGCAGGCCCTTTTGCCCGCCCGCGGGTCCCGCGTATTTATTAAGCCAGATGCCCACCGGCACGCCGCTGATGGTTCCCTGCAAGTGCGCCTCGCCTTCCGCGGTGGTCTGGTCACCCTTTGCAATATCGTGGCCCAGGCGGTCTTTAGCCGTTACCACCTGCAGCGTCATATCGTCCTGACCGCCCAGATAACGCAGCGTTTCACGCAGCATCGCCAGCACGTGCGTTCCGATATCCAGAATCACGCCGTCCGGGTGGCGAAGCGTTCTGGTATCCGGTTCTCCGGTCGCGAAATTGAGCGCGATGGGTTCCCCTGCGGCGTTATATCCGCTCGGCTCCTGCAAAAAACCTTCGATTCTGGCAATGTCAGATACATGGCCGACCAGCGACCGCTTCACCGTTTCGATGCGCGCCATCCAGTGGTCGAGCGCCAGCACGCGGGACGCCACGCCGGGCGTTGCCAGCAGCGCGTTGAGTTTTTCGATTTGAGGAAGCGTGGCGACAATCGGTTTTTCAATCACAATCCGCGGAACCGGCGAGGCAATCGCCAGCTCAAGCACCTCAAGGTGGTGCAGCGATGCGGTGGTAATAAAAAGGGTATCCAGCGGGGTGGCTAAAAGCGCCGCAAGCGAGGCGCAGCGCGTAACGCCTTCAGGGTGCTTTGCGGGGAGAACATCAAAACCGAAACAACGAACAGCGCCATCGAACAGATTACGTAGTGCGGGCAGATACGCTGTTTCCACTACCGCACCAAGACCAACAAATCCTAACTGCATGGTTTCACCTCAGGAAGTACAGTGCCGGGGCATAACGCCTGCCCCGGCACACTGAGGTTTATGAGGCGCTAGCTGCCGGTTTAGTTTGCGCATTTTCCAGCATGCGGCGCACCGGAACAATGAGGACGATCAGCACTGCGGCACAAATCAGCAGCGCGATGGAGCAGCGCGCGAAGAGATCCGGCAGCATATCCAGCTGGTCGGCCTTCACGTGACCGCCAATCAGGCCCGCCGCCAGGTTACCCAGCGCGCTGGCGCAGAACCACAGCCCCATCATCTGGCCGCGCATTCTCTCCGGCGCCAGTAGGGTCATGGTCGCCAGACCGATCGGGCTCAGGCACAGCTCACCCAGCGTCAGCATTAAGATACTGCCCACCAGCCAGAACGGCGACACGCCCGCCCCGCCGTTGCTCAGCACGTTCTGTGCCGCCAGCATCATCAGGCCAAAGCCCGCTGCCGCACACAGAATACCGATAACAAACTTGGTGATGCTGCTCGGGCGAATGTTCATGCTCGCGAGCTTTGGCCATGCCCAGCTGAACACCGGGGCCAGCAGGATGATGAACAGGGCGTTGATCGACTGGAACCATACCGCCGGAATTTCAAAATCACCGATCATGCGGTTAGTGTAGTCGTTGGCAAACAGGTTGAACGAGGTTGGCTTCTGCTCAAACGCGGACCAGAAGAACGCGGCGGAGACCAGCAGAATAAAGCAGACCAGCAGCCTGGCGCGCTCTTTACGGTTCAGGCCCGCGAAGATGAACAGATAGATGAAGTAGAGGGCAACGGACGCCGCAATTACGTAGACCAGCACGCTGGCTACCGCGACCGGGTTAATGACAATCACGCCCTGCGCGATCAGCGTCACGAGCGTTGCCACGCCTGCCGCCAGCGCCAGCAGCCAGACGCTCACGCCGTTGCGCTTCACCACCGGGCTGTTCCATGTGGAGTCCAGACCCACTTCGCTGTCGTAGCGCTTCATCGCCGGAACCGCAAATACGCGGAAGATAATCAGCGCCACCAGCATCCCGATGCCGCCAATACCAAAGCCCCAGTGCCAGCCGTGGGTTTTTATCAGCCAGCCGGAAATCAGCGGGGCGATGAACGAGCCCATATTAATGCCCATGTAGAACAGCGAGAAACCGCCGTCACGACGCGCGTCGCCTTTTTTATACAGGGTGCCGACCATCACCGAGATACAGGTTTTGAACAGGCCAGAGCCGAGCACGATGAACATCAGGCCGATAAAGAACAGGTTGTTGCCCATGATAGCCGACAGCGCAATCGACAGGTGGCCGAGCGCAATCAGTATCGAACCGTACCAGACGGCTCTCTGCTGGCCGAGCCAGTTATCCGCCAGCCAGCCGCCCGGCAGCGCGGCCAGGTACATGGTGCCGGCAAAAATACCGACAATCGCCGAGGCGTTTTCACGCGCCAGCCCCATCCCGCCGTCATAGACGGTGGCGGCCATAAACAGGATCAGCAGCGGGCGAATGCCGTAGAACGAGAAACGCTCCCACATCTCGGTAAAGAACAGCGAACCGAGCGGATAAGGATGGCCGAAGAAGGTTCGGCTCTCTTTGTGATTAACAGAGGATTGCATAATTCTCCCGAAAGGTATGTGTCGTGCTTGTAAACACCAGCAGGTACGCCGGCCAGTTACGTATCTGACCGATTTTTTACATGCGGCGAAAAGTTAGTTAACCATTTGATAACCAGTCGCTAGTTTTGTCTAGTACCGGACCAGGGACTTTAAGATGAAAATTCGACGATTGTCTACTTTTCTGGATTTAAAGATGGTTGGGAGTGAATAGTGATTGACTTCACACAGAGAGAACCGACGGTATGATTGGGCCAAAAAAAGCCCGCGATAAACGCGGGCCTTTGTGAGATCGGCAATGATTATTTGCTTTTCTTAATGTGCTTAATCAAACGCTTACGCTTACGCATCTGGTTCGGCGTCAGGGTGTTGCGCTTGTTGGCGAACGGGTTTTCCCCTTCCTTAAACTGGATACGAATAGGCGTGCCCATCACGTCCAGCGATTTACGGAAGTAGTTCATCAGGTAGCGCTTGTAGGAATCCGGCAGGTCTTTCACCTGGTTGCCGTGAATCACCACGATTGGCGGGTTATAGCCACCGGCGTGGGCATATTTCAGCTTCACGCGACGACCGCGCACCAGCGGCGGCTGGTGGTCTTCCGCTGCCATATTCATGATACGGGTCAGCATGGCGGTGCTCTGACGACGGGTGGAGCTGTCGTAGGCTTCACGCACGGATTCGAACAGGTTACCGACGCCGCTGCCGTGCAGCGCAGAGATAAAGTGCACGCGGGCAAAGTCGATAAAGCCCAGACGGAAGTCCAGGGTCTCTTTCACCTGCTCGCGCACTTCATTGCTCAGGCCGTCCCACTTGTTGACGACGATGACCAGTGAGCGCCCACTATTGAGGATAAAGCCGAGCAGAGAGAGATCCTGATCGGAGATACCTTCGCGCGCGTCGATGACCAGCAGCACCACGTTGGCATCTTCAATCGCCTGCAGGGTTTTGATAACGGAGAATTTTTCCACCACGTCGGTGATTTTTCCGCGCTTACGTACACCGGCGGTGTCGATGAGGACATACTCACGTTCATCGCGCTGCATCGGGATGTAGATGCTGTCACGCGTAGTGCCCGGCATGTCGTAAACCACCACGCGCTCTTCACCCAGAATACGGTTAGTAAGCGTAGACTTACCTACGTTTGGACGACCGACGATAGCCAGCTTGATCGGCAGATCCTGCGGGTTGAAGTCATCCTCAGGCTCTTCTTCTTCGCCCTCTTCACCGTCTTCGAACTGCGCCCAGTATGCGGCGTCTTCGTCCACCTCTTCCGGCGGGTTCACTTCGTCCACCCACGGCAGCAGAACGGTTTCCAGCAGGCTGGTCACACCGCGGCCATGCGATGCCGCAATCGGGTGGATATCCCCCATGCCCAGAGACCAGAAGTCCGCGATAGCCTGATCGGCATCGATGCCGTCAGTTTTGTTCGCCACCAGAAAAGTTGGCTTTTCGCGAGAACGCAGGTGCTTAGCGATTGCGGAGTCCGCCGGCATCAGGCCAGCGCGCGCATCTACCATGAACAGCACGACATCCGCTTCTTCAATCGCCAGCAAGGACTGTTCCGCCATGCGGGTTTCAACGCCGTCTTCTGTGCCATCAATACCGCCGGTATCAATACAGATGAACTCGCGTCCTTCCACCTCTGCACGACCGTACTTACGGTCACGCGTCAGCCCCGGGAAATCCGCAACCAGCGCATCACGGGTGCGTGTTAAACGGTTAAAAAGAGTGGATTTTCCAACGTTAGGGCGCCCGACAAGCGCGACCACAGGTACCATGTTTGAAGCCTCATAAAATTCAAATAAACGTCGCATTCGCGGCGTTTTTAAAAATGTCAAAACGGCTCCTGAGTGAACAGGAGCCGTTTAGTATACTACAACCGCCGGGTAATTAACGCGTGATCGCGTACAGCGTGCCGTCTTTTGCCTGAATCAGCAGTTTGCCGTCAGCCACAACCGGGTCGGTCAGGAAGCCTGAACCGTCCACTTTCTGCTGCGCCACGAAGCGGCCATTCTCTGGATCAACCCAGTGCATATAGCCTTCGCTGTCGCCAACCACCAGGCTACCGTTGTACAGCACTGGCGCGGTCAGCAGACGGTGCAGCAGATCGCTTTGCGTCCACAGCGTCACGCCGCCTTCGGTGCTCAGCGCCAGCAGGCGATCGTTCTGGTCAACCATATAGATGCGGTTACCGTCCACGATGAAATCATTCACAGAGCCCAGCTCACGTTTCCACATGATCTGGCCGCTGCGCAGGTCCAGCGCGGTCAGGTTGCCGTTATAGGCCAGGGCGTAAACCACACCGTCAACGATAACCGGGGTAGTGTCTACGTCGCTCAGGCGGTCGATTTCAGTTGAGCCAGTGGCCTGCGAGATACGCTGCTGCCAGATCATCTGGCCCTGCTGCATCAGCACGGCACTCACGCGACCGTTGTCACCACCCACAATGGCAGCGCCAAATGCGGTTGCAGGTGCGGATTCACCGCGCAGAGACAGCGCTGGCATATCCAGGTTAACGGTCCATTTTACCAGACCGTCCGCTTCGTTCAGCGCCTGCAGCTGGCCGTTGCTGGTATGGATCAGCACCAGCCCGTCGCTCACAACCGGACGTGACAAGGACTCACCGGCTACGGCGGTCTGCCATGCAACAGAACCATCGCTGGCATTCAGCGCGTAAACCTGCGCTTTTTCGCTGCCCACGTACACGTGACCACCGGAAACGGTCAGGCCGCCAGATAGCAGTGCAGGTTTACGGGAGAACCAGCCGTCTTTTTCCGCCAGGTTAACGGACCAGACCTCTTTCCCGTCATCGGCGTTCACCGCTTTCACGGTACCTTTGCGGTCAGCGGCATAGACAACGCTGTCTGCATACGCAGGATGAAGGTTGGAATAGAAATCACCAATCCCACTGCCCACGGAGACATCCCACGCGGTGGATGGGGTAAACTGGTTTTCAACCGTCGGCAGTGGGGACATTTTCACAACGTCTTCTTCGCCACTGAACAGTGAACAACCACTTAATAACGTAACAGAAAGCAGTCCTGGCAGAAGTAATTTACGCAATTGCATCGGGTCCCTCTCAGACGGACAAATTATTTATTTTCATCTGCATCATTTCGCTCAGCGCAGGTGACGCTTTGCTCTCTACGCCAGCTTGCCACGCTTTACGCGCGCCCGCTTTGTCACCTTTGCTCAGCAGTGCTTCACCGCGCAGATCGGCAACGATGGCAGCAAAACCTTCGCCTTTGATGGTATCGAGCGTTTTCAGCGCGTCGTCAGCTTTTTTCTGCTGAACCTGAATACGTGCCAGGCGCAGATTGATCACCGCTTTCAGGTTTTCATCGCTGGCAGCAGCAAGGCCCTGAGACAGCTGAGCAGCGGCTTTATCCAGTTCGTTTTTATCAACGTACTGCTGAGCCACTTCCAGTGCTGCCAGTGCACCGTAGGTGTTTTTGTTGTCAGCGGCAAATTTCTCTGCCGCAGCCAGCGTTTGCGGCTGGTCGGCACGAATCGCGCTAACGGTATTTTCATAGGACAGGGACGCGCCGCGCGCGGAGTCCGCCTGATGGTTGTTCCAGTAACGCCAGCCCACCAGCGCACCCACACCTAAAATAACCCCAACAACCAGCGCTTTGCCGTTTTCAGCAAAGAAGCGTTTAATCGCGTCGACCTGATCGTGTTCGTTCTCGTACATTTCCACGCCGTCTTTCTCCTTAGCCCAATAGAGTGCGCAAGTGCGCCGCAACGCCGTCCTGCGTTACCGTTGTCTGCTCACCAGAGCGCAGGTCTTTTACTACCACTTCGCCGTTAGCCACTTCGGACTCGCCCAGCACCAGTGCAATACTTGCGCCCCACTTATCGGCACGAGCAAACTGTTTTTTGAAGTTGCCGCCGCCATGGTTGGTCATCAGCTTAACGCCCGGTAGCGCATCGCGCACGCGTTCGGCAAGCTGCATCGCCGCAGGCTGCGTTTCCGCGCCTGAAGCCACCAGGTATATATCGACAACGGAATCTGCTTTAAATTCCGGATTAACTGCCTGAACCAGCAAAACAAGTCGCTCAAGACCCATCGCGAAGCCAACCGCAGGCACCGCACGGCCACCCAGTTGCTCAACCAGACCGTCATAACGGCCGCCGGCACACACGGTGCCCTGAGAACCGAGGCTGGTGGTTACCCACTCAAACACGGTGCGGTTGTAGTAGTCCAGACCGCGCACCAGACGCTGGTTCACGGTGTAGGCAATGCCCGCCGCTTCGAGCAGCTTGCACAGGCCGGTAAAGTGTTCGCGAGACTCGTCGTCCAGGTAGTCACCCAGCGCAGGGGCATCGTTCAGCAGTGCCTGAACATCAGGGTTTTTGGAATCCAGCACGCGCAGCGGGTTGCTGTACATGCGACGTTTGCAGTCTTCGTCCAGCTTCTCTTTATGCTGCTCCAGGAACGCCACCAGCGCATCGCGGTAGTTAGCGCGCGCTTCCAGAGAACCGATTGAGTTCAGTTCCAGCGAAACGTGCTCAGAGATACCGAGGGCGCGCCACCAGCGGGCGGTCAGCATAATCAGTTCGGCATCGATGTCCGGGCCCTGCAGGCCAAAGACTTCCACACCCAGCTGGTTAAACTGGCGGTAACGACCTTTCTGCGGACGTTCGTGGCGGAACATCGGGCCGATATACCAAAGGCGCTGCTCCTGATTGTACAGAAGACCATGTTCGATGCCGGCGCGTACGCAGCCCGCCGTACCTTCCGGACGCAGGGTCAGGCTGTCGCCGTTGCGGTCCTCAAAGGTGTACATCTCTTTTTCAACCACGTCGGTTACTTCACCGATCGCGCGTTTGAATAACGGGGTCTGCTCTACAATCGGCAAACGGATTTCGCTGTAACCGTAGCTGCCGAGCACCTGCTTCAGCGTGCCTTCAATGCGCTGCCAGATGGCGGTTTCGCCAGGCAGGTAATCGTTCATGCCGCGGATGGCTTGAATGTTTTTTGCCACGTTTATTCTCTTTCTATATACAAAAAAAACCCAAAGAATGGGTTCAATCATACATGGGAAGCGGCACGCTTCCCATCACGTTATTTTTCAACCTGCTGAACGCTGATTCGCTGTGTCTCGTCCATCATCGCGGCTTTGGCGCGGATGCGGGCTTCAAGCTGGTCAATCATGTCGCTATTATCCAGACGATCTTTACGAACGCCATCTTCATAGAGACCACTTTTCTTGTTACCGCCGGTTACGCCCAGGGTTGAGACCAGCGCTTCACCCGGACCGTTCACGACACATCCGATGATGGAGACGTCCATCGGGGTGATGATGTCTTCCAGACGCTGCTCCAGGGCATTCACCGTGCCGATCACGTCAAATTCCTGACGCGAACAGGTTGGGCAGGCAATGAAGTTGATCCCACGCGAGCGGATACGCAGCGATTTCAGAATATCGAAACCGACCTTGATCTCTTCTACCGGATCCGCCGCCAGCGAGACGCGCAGGGTGTCGCCGATCCCTTCGGAGAGCAGCAGGCCCAGGCCGATCGCAGACTTCACCGAACCGCTACGCAGGCCACCCGCTTCGGTGATCCCGAGATGCAGAGGCTGGTCGATCTGTTTTGCCAGCAGACGATACGATTCAACGGCCAGGAAAACGTCAGAGGCTTTTACGCTGACCTTGAACTGATCGAAGTTAAGACGATCCAGATGATCGACGTGACGCATGGCGGATTCGAGCAGCGCCTGCGGCGTTGGCTCGCCATACTTTTCCTGTAGATCTTTTTCCAGAGAGCCGGCGTTTACGCCGATACGGATTGGAATGTTTTTGTCGCGGGCGCAGTCAACCACCATGCGAATGCGTTCTTCATTGCCGATGTTGCCCGGGTTAATACGCAGGCAATCAACGCCGTATTCAGCAACTTTCAGCGCGATACGGTAGTCGAAGTGGATATCTGCAACCAGCGGCACGCTGACCTGCTGTTTGATCAGCTTGAACGCCTCAGCGGCATCCATCGTGGGCACTGAGACGCGAACAATGTCCGCGCCTACACGCTCTAATGCTTTGATTTGGTTGACCGTTGCTTCCACATCCGTGGTGCGCGTATTGGTCATCGACTGGACGGCGATAGGTGCCCCATCGCCGACTGGCACATTCCCAACGTAAATCCGTTTCGATTTTCTACGTTGAATCGGAGCCTGGTTATGCATGAAAAATCTCCCGCGTTGCCCGTCTGTTACTGTGCTGCTGATTGTTCGGCATTAACGGTAAGACGTGCAACCTGGTTAGTTCTGATAAAGCGGCTCAGGTCGACAGGTTTTCCTTGATACTGGATCTGTACCGCTGCCGGAGCGCCGATTTTAAGTTTGTAAGGTGCCTGACCCGTTAGGTTTAACGTGCCATCTTTCCGCTGCAGGCCGCTGAACAGTTTTTTACCTGTCGCGTCAGTCACTTCCAGCCAACAGTCAGCCGTGAAGTTCATCACCAGCGCGTTTGGATCGGCGGCTGGCGCGGCGGTTGCCGCCGGGTCGGTCGGCAGGGACGCCGCGGCGTTGTTCGCTGGCTGAGTCGTTGCAGGGGCGTTCGCCGCAGTATCGACATTTGCCTGAGAAGGGGCGACGACCGCGTTTTGATCCTGAGCCTGAGGCGCAGCGGTGTTCGCCGTTGCGGCCGGAGCCTGTGCTGCATCGGTTGCCGGAGCCGTTGTTTGCGGCTCGCTTGAGGCCGCCGCACCGTCGGTGTTCAGCGGAACGCTCTGGGCACCACCATTGCTCGCCTGATTGAGTTCAGCGGAGGACTGATCGGCCATAGTGGTGATCTCTTCCTGCTGCGCCTTATGGTTTTGCCACCACCATGCGCCGGTCAGGCCGACAACAACAAACAGCACCAGCCAGGTAAAGCTCATCAGCCAGCCATCACGTTTTTTACGACGTTTCCCCAGGGAGAAAGTTTGCATCGGGGCAACTTTTGCTGCACGAACCGGTGCCTGCTTCTCCATCATTGGCAGTAATTCGTTTTCGGGGATGTGCACCAGTTTTGCGTAAGAGCGGATATAGCCGCGCAGAAATGTTGAAGCCAGATCGGCAGGCGCCTTATCTTCTTCAATATCGCGAACCGTGGAAACTTTCAGGCACAAGCGTTCTGCAACAGCTTGCTGGCTGAGTCCGAGTTGTTCACGGGCGTTGCGAAGACGAACGCCAGTGGAGAGTGCTTCATGTTGGTCGTGAGTGGCTTCAGTATTCATTCGCTACAACTACTGGTACGTGAAAAAAAGGGTTCAGGTGCCGGTGAGTCACAATGCCGCCCGCACCGCGAAACTTCAGGTCAGTTAACCTTGAACAGACAGTATAAGACTGTCAGCCGGTAGATGACAGTGCAGCTCTGCCCGCGTGGCTAAACTGTTGTTACGTCGTTACATACTGCCCGAAACTCATATGAAACGCACCGTAATTATTAATCAAACGTCACGAATCTGACTGATTATTCAGTCAGATTATGCATCACAGCGTAGATAATGCGCCGTGATGCATAATAATCAAACAGCTTTAACCGCAATGGTCTCGCCCTGCATGCGTTTACGCAGGGTACGTTTGGTACGGTCAATGACGTCACCGGCCAACTGTCCGCATGCAGCATCAATATCATCACCGCGGGTTTTACGCACGATGGTGGTGAAACCATACTCCATCAGCACCTTGGAGAAACGGTCGATACGGCTGTTCGAGCTACGGCCATACGGCGCGCCCGGGAACGGGTTCCATGGGATCAGGTTGATTTTGCATGGCGTATCCTTCAGCAGTTCAGCCAGCTGATGCGCGTGCTCAGTACCGTCGTTGACGTGGTCCAGCATCACGTACTCGATGGTGACGCGGCCCTGGTTTGCGTTGGATTTCTCCAGGTAGCGACGCACGGCAGCGAGGAAGGTTTCGATATTGTACTTTTTGTTAATCGGTACAATTTCGTCACGAATTTCATCGTTTGGCGCGTGCAGGGAGATAGCCAGCGCAACGTCAATCATGTCGCCGAGCTTATCCAGCGCAGGCACAACGCCTGAGGTAGACAGCGTCACGCGGCGCTTGGACAGGCCAAAACCGAAGTCATCCAGCATGATTTCCATCGCCGGCACCACGTTGGTCAGGTTCAGCAGCGGTTCGCCCATCCCCATCATTACCACGTTGGTGATAGGACGCGTGCCGGTCACTTTTGCTGCACCCACGATCTTCGCGGCGCGCCAGACCTGACCGATGATTTCAGACACACGAAGGTTACGGTTAAAACCTTGCTGAGCCGTAGAGCAGAATTTGCACTCCAGCGCACAACCCACCTGAGAAGAGACGCACAGCGTGGCACGATCGTCTTCCGGGATGTAGACGGTTTCAACGCGCTGATCGCCTACGGCAATCGCCCATTTGATGGTGCCGTCTGCCGAGCGCTGCTCTTCCACCACTTCCGGCGCGCGGATTTCAGCCACTTCTTTGAGCTTGTTGCGCAGCACTTTGTTGATGTCGGTCATCTCATCAAAGTTGTCGCTGCAGTAGTGGTACATCCATTTCATTACCTGATCGGCACGAAACGGCTTCTCACCCATATCTTTAAAGAACTCGCGCATCTGCTGACGGTTCAGGTCCAGCAGGTTAATTTTTCCATTTTTATTGGGAACCGCAGGAATGGCGACTTCGGAGGTATTCACTAGTTCAGACATAATTTTTTTCCGGCCTCGTTGTTACACGTTGTGGCCCGTGGAGGGTTGAATAGAAACGCCCCGGAAAGCGGTCTGCTCGTCCGGGGCGTTGCATTGTACAAAGTCTGGCGCAGGGATGCCACGTTTGCACGCGGCATTTACGAAATTATTAGCGAGTGCGCGGGCACACTTCGCCTTCAGCGAAGAAGAACGCGATTTCGCGCGCGGCAGACTCAACGGAGTCGGAACCGTGGGTGCCGTTCTCGGTGAAGCTGTCCGCGTAGTCAGCGCGCAGGGTACCTGCCAGCGCGTTGTCCGGGTTGGTTGCACCCAGCAGATCGCGGTGACGCTGTACCGCGTTTTCGCCTTCCAGCACGGAGACCACGATTGGACCGGAGGTCATGAACTCCACCAGGCCGTCAAAGAATGGACGACCTTCGTGCTCAGCGTAGAAGCCGCGAGCCTGCTCAACGGTCAGGTGCAGCATTTTGGTGCCAACGATCTTAAACCCTGCTGATTCAAAGCGAGCGAAGATGCTGCCAATAACGTTTTTTGCCACCGCGTTTGGTTTGATGATGGAAAAAGTACGTTCAATAGCCATTGATAACCTCTGTAAAATGTTCTGTTGTTTTGCATACCTGAGTATGGTGTGGCGCGGATTATAAAGAGCAATAGCGCCATTGCCTATGGTTCTGCATAACATTTTTTTAAAATGAGACGAAGATTAGCAACAGGCCGGATTTCGCATACCGTGTTGATGGCGTAAACAGAGCGGGCACTGCTTTTCATCAGGCGTAAATGACCAGAACTGGCGCTGGCACGTCAGGCAAACTGCTTTATATGCGGGAGTGGCCACGTTTTTTGCCGGTCCATCTGTTTCTGCGACGTTTATCGCCTCGTGCTGACATACTGCCTCACAGCCACCGCAGCCGGTACAGCGCCCGGTCTCCACCACCAGCGCGGCGTTCTCAAATCGAATCGCGTTTTCCGGGCAGCTTCGCCAGCACGCACCGCACAGCACGCACTTATTAATATCGAGTGCGATATCTGACTCGCTAAACGTCGAGAATGCCCTGCGCAGCTCCCGCGGCCCCGGGGAAACGCGACAGGCTTTTACATCCTCGCGGGGAACGTGCATCAGCGCACGACGAGCGATATTCACCTCGCCGATCGGTATGAGCTTAAACCCCCACTCCGCTTCACCACGGCGACGAAGCGCAAGATTAAGCCGGGCAAGCGCCAGCAGCCAGTCAGGGTATTGCTCTGCGTCGATACTGATAAAACGAACCTGGCGTTGCGCGTGCCACAGCAGCAGCTCATTCACCCCAGGTGCGCGTTCAGTAAAAGGCCCAACAAGGGTATCTCCACGCAGAAATCGCTTTCGCGGCGCGATGCCGGTAATGGCCCCGGAGGGGCAGACGAACAGGCAGTCACCGCATTCAATACAGCGATTTTCATCAACCGAGACGCCGGTTTCCGTAAAAGAAAAAGCCTGCGCTGGACAAACGTCCGCGCAGGCGCAGCAGGAAGCGTGGCGAAAACGGCGACGGACGCACGCATGCGTCACGTCCATCGCCGGGGCAAACGTCAATCTGCCCATCAGCCAATACTGAAGAAAACGAAGCGCAGCATCAGCTCACCCACAATCAGCAAGGCGCTGCCCAGCAGCAGCGTGCCGCGCGCCGCTTTCAGGCCGCCCGCAGCAAAGCAGAGCATACCTGCAACGGACACGCACCAGCTCAGCAGATGTACCGCGCGCAGTTGTTCGAGCATCCGTAGCGGAGCGTGAGGGAACGTCACCACGGTATTGTCCATGGCAGTGATGTCTGCCAGCCAGACGGGCTGCATCACCAGACGCACAAGCACCACCAGCGTGATAATGACAACCGCCGCACGCAAGGTGGTCTGGGAACGCATCCCAACTGCCATGCAGGCTGAACCGATGATACCCACCGAGCCGATAAACAGTACCAGCGTGTTAATGTGCTGCCAGGTCACCACGGACGCGTGCATGTAGATTTGTGCCATGCAGAACACGTCCACCAGCCCGACAAGACCCGCCACGGCCAAAAGCAGCTTCCAGCCTGGCTTATTGGAAAACATCAGCAGCACGGCGAGGCCAAGCGCCGCCAGGTAAAGGCTGGCAAAGATAATCTCACGGCTCAGCCACGAGCTGGAGACGTGGCGTAGCGCGTTCAGGGCGTTGAGCGGATAGCCCATATGCAGCGCTGAGGCGAGCAGCCCCAGGCTCGCCAGCACAAACGCCCCAGCGGCAGGCAGCAGCGCGCTACGCGGTGTAGTATGCGCTCCCCCGAATGCCAGCCAGAGCGTCACGCCAACCGATCCCTGCAGGAACAGCGTAAAAATCAGCAGCGGTAACTCATGCATGACGTTTCCCCTCTTTCTCTGCGCCCTGATGCGCTTTGATAACCAGGTTCGGTTTTGTAATCGAGGAATCAGGCAAGCCCTTCACATCGCATACCGCACCATATTTCGCCCGAAGTTCATCAATAGGCCCAAATTTGATCGCCTCAAGCGGACAGGTTGCCACGCAGACGGGCTGCTCGCCCTTCGCCTGCAGATCCACGCAAAAATCGCATTTGGACATCTGCCCGGTCTGCTCGTTGAGCTGTGGCGCGCCGTAAGGGCAAGACCACGCGCAGTAGCCGCAGCCAACGCACTTGTCCGTATCAACGCGCACGATGCCGTCGCCCGGACGCTTGTGCATTGCGGTGGTCGGACAGTTTTTGGTGCAGATCGGGTCCGCACAGTGGTTACAGGAAATAGAGAGCGTGTAGGCAAAAACGTTGTTGCTAACGCCGCCCTGCCCGGTTGGGATGAAATTCCCGCCGTTGACTTCGTATACGCGACGGAAACGACGTCCGACCTCAAGGTTGTTTTTGTCTTTGCACGCCACCTGGCATGCCTTGCAGCCCGAGCAGCGGGAAGAGTCAATATAGAAACCCAGCTGTTTATCGCTCACCGGCGCGTAGTGTTTAAACTGACTCATGCTTTAGCTACCTCCACCAGCATGGTTTGATGGGAATTCCCTTTCGCAAGCGCGGTAATACGGGCAGAGCTGAGCACGTTCGCGCAGCCGCCTTTATCGACGCCCTGTTCGTCCGGCTGCCACCAGGCGCCTGCCTGCATGGCAACAACGCCCGGAATGATGCGCGGCGTGACCTCAGCCGGAATTTCACAAATGCCGCGCGCGTTATGAATGCGCACGGTATCCCCCTGGGAAATGCCGCGCTTTTGCGCGTCCTGCGGGTTGATCCACAGCTTTTGCTGCTGCGCCTCAATCAGCCACGGGTTGGCGTACTGGGTTGAGTTAGCACGGTTTTTCCCTTTCCAGGTGATCAGCTGCAGCGGGAAGGTTTTCGCCAGTTCGTCTTCCGGCCCTTCATGGGCAGGCACGTAGTGCGATAGCGCCGGAATCTCCGGATGGTGCATGTCGTACAGACGCTTCGAGAAGATCTCAATTTTCCCGGACGGCGTCGGGAACGGATGATTTTGCGGATCGCGAATATTGTCTTCAAAAGCGACGAACGGCGCGCTTTTGAAAAGATGCTGGCGCGTCTTTTGTAACGTCGCGAAGTCCGGCAGGTTTTCATCTGGCATGGAGAGCCGCGTCTGCTCCCAGATGTGCTCAATCCACGCTTTTTCGTCACGGCCCTCGCTGAATGCAGGTTCGACGCCAAGCTTAGCAGCAACTTCCCGCAGCCAGTCGTAGTCTGAACGGCGTTCGAATTCAGGTTCAATCAGCTTTTCCGACAGGATCAGATAGCTTGCCGTGCCCCAGGTTTCGCCGATATTCCAGCGTTCCATAAAGCTGGTTTCCGGCAGGAGAAGATCGGCGTATCTGGCGCTCGGCGTCATAAACAGATCGCTTGCGACGATAAACTCGATTTTCGACTCGTCTTCCAGCACGCGCGTCGCCTGATGCAGATCCGGGTTCTGGTTAGCCAGATAATTTCCCGCCAGCGAGAAGAGGATGCGGATATTGCTGTCCAGCTTCTCTGCATCCTTCAGGCCGTCTTCCGCCGTTACCTTAGAAGCATCATCGGCGGCCTGCACCCAGTTCATCACCGATATTTTGGCTTTTACCGGGTTATCCGGCATCTCCGGCCCGGTAGCAAATTTACGATTAGCGCAGCCGCCATAGCCTGCCGCCCAGCCGCCCTTCACCCCAACGTTACCCGTCAGCGTTGCCAGTAACGTCGAGCCGCGCGCGGTGCGCTCGCCGCAGTTATGGCGCTGCGGTCCCCAGCCCTGAATCAGCGCGGCGGGTTTGGTGGTTGCGTAGTCGCGCGCCAGCTGACGAATGGTCTGCGCAGGCACGTGGGTGATTTTCTCTGCCCACTCGGGTGTTTTCGCCACGCCATCTTTTGCGCCGCTCAGATAAGCCATCAGGGATTCATTGGCCGGAACGCCTTCCGGCATGGATGCTTCGTCAAAGCCCAGGGTATAGCGCTGAATGAAGTCGCGATCGTGCAGATTCTCCGTGACGATCGTGTACATCATGGCGTCCATCAGGGCGTTGTCTGTTGTGGGAAGCAGCGGGATCCACTGGTCAGCCAGGGAGGAAACCGTATCGGAATAGCGCGGATCGACAACGATAAAGCGCGTGCCGTTTTGCTTCATCTTCTGATAGAAGTAGTTGCTGTGACCAAAGATCGTCTCCGTCGGGTTATGCCCCCAGAGGATGACCAGTTTGGTATCCAGCAGCGTGTCCAGAGAGCTGCCGCTGGCGGCGGTGCCGTAGGTATACGGCGTGGCTGCCGCCGTGTTGCCCATACTGACCGAGTGATAGCTTTCAAGATAGCCGCCGGTTAAGTTGAGCAGACGACGAACCATTTTATCGCCGGAAAACGTTCCGCCGGATACCGCAGTGCCCACATGCACATAGCGTGAGGCAGCGCCGTATTTTTGTGTAATCGTTTTTAATTGATTCGCAATAAGCGTGGTGGCTTCATCCCAGGTAATACGCTCGAATTTTCCTTCGCCACGTTTACCCACGCGTTTCATTGGATATTTAAGCCGATCGGGATGATAAACAAATTTCCGATAAGCGCGGCCACGAACGCAGGCGCGCATTATCGGCATCTCCGGATCTAACGCATTGTCCGGGCGGGTAGAAATTCGGGTTACAACGCCCTCACTAACGTGAGCACGAATATCACACTTCCCGCCACAGTCAAACGTGCTACAGGTCTGCACGACTTTTTCTTCAGGAGTCACGTCTGCTGCCACCGTGCCCTGTGCCCGTGCTTTGCTGGTTGTCACCACAAACGGGAGTGCGGCCAGAGCCGATCCTGCCTGAATAAAATGCCGCCGGGACAGGGCAGGAATAAGACCCTCTTCCTGATTTTTATTCTCTTTCATTGCTCGTTCCTACAAATAAAAACGCATTCTCGTTTTTTTTCAGGAACGCATATTGATAATTATCAAGCTAACTCTTCAGAGGTAATACTTAACGGTCTAATTCAAAATTGACCGTCGCCGTTTGGCCTGATTTATCCATTACCAGTAATTGATATTCACCCGGTAAATATAATTTTAATGAATAATTATAATTCCGCCCCGCTAAAGGCTCTCCATTTAAAAACCACCAGCGCTCCCCTTCCCCTCCTGTTGAAATAACAGAAAGCGTGACATTACCTTCACCGGGAAGTCGCTTAATAACAGCCCCCTCTCTGATACCCGAAATCATAAGCGGCGCTACATTGTTATTGTCCAGAGGCGGACAGTCAGTTGATCGGGCAGGGAGACGCGCAGCCCTTTTTTCAGCAGCGGGCAACCAGGGCTCCAGCGGCAGCGGCCAGACGTCCAGGACTTTCTCTGTAGCATCGGAGCAATCTGCGGCCACACGTTTGCCCTTTTTATCCACCCAGACCGGGAAACGAATGCCGCGAATACCTTCCTGCTCCGGCAGCAGCAGCGTGGGTGGTTCACTCCCTTCCAGCAGCCAGGTCGAAAGACGACGCCGACAGTTTTCACTGCCTTCCGGCAGCGACTGGCCGCCCGGCCAGCAGATCACGCCCCGCCCAACGCTCTCCGGACGCGGATCGCGCGGCAGACGGGCTTCGTCTATTGTCGAGCGCGACTGAAGCAGGTTATTGACCTGGTTTAATAGCGGCACTGCGCTGGCGAAACCAAACTGCCCCGCCACTGGCGTGCCGTCCGGTCGTCCGGTCCAGATGCCTATCACGTAGCGGGCATTCAGACCGATGGCCCAGGCATCACGGTAGCCGTAGCTGGTACCGGTTTTCCATGCCAGCGGGGCGATTTGCGGTAGCGCATTATCCGGCAGCGGCTGCGCTTCATTCGCCAGAATACGGCGAATAATCCACGCCGAACCTGGCGATAACAGCGGGCGTTCAGTTAGCGGGTCGCCCGGCTGTAAGCGCAGCCGGCCCGCCTTGCCATGCCTTGCAAAGGCGCTGTACGCGGCGGCGATATCTGCCAGCCTCGCGCCTGCGCCACCCAAGATCAGCGACAGATTCGGCTGCGCGCCCGCAGGCAGGATCAGCGGCAGGCCTGCGTTACTCAGCATCCCGGTAAACCGTTTGGGACCGTAGGCTTCCAGCACCTGGACGGCTGGCAGGTTGAGAGAGCGCACCAGCGCTTCACTCATGCTGACCGGCCCGTGGAACCCGCTGTCAAAATTTCCTGGGCGATAATCACCGGTTTTTCTGGGCACGTCCTGAAGCAGCGAGGCGGGATGGATCAGGCCATCGTCCAGCGCCATACCGTAAATAAAGGGTTTTAACACCGATCCCGGCGATCGGATCGCGTTGACCATATCCACATGGCTAAAACGACTGTCATCGTTGATATCCACCGATCCCACCCAGCCGCGCACCTTCATGTCGGTATGATCGACCACGATCATCGCCAGCGAACTGCGTGCCGGCAGGCGGGATTTCCAGTTCATCGCCAGCTCTTCCAGCTGCCGTTGCAGTCCGGCATCCAGCGTAGTGACAATTTTTGTGTCGCGGCTTTTGCCGAGCATCATGCGTGCAAAGAGCGGCGCCAGCTGCGGCATCTGCCGGGGAGCCAGCCATACAGGCTCTTCACGGGACTCCTTCACCTGCTTTGCTGACCAGACGCCCTGAATCATCATGCGATCGAGCACTTTGTTGCGTGCCGCTTCGGCCCGCTCGGGCCAGCGATCCGGGCGCAGACGGCTGGGTGCCTGCGGCAGTACCGCCAGCAACGCCGCGTCGGAGTAGCTCAGCTGCGACGGGGGTTTCCCAAGGTAGGTCCAGCTTGCTGCTCCCACGCCCTGCAGCGTGCCACCAAACGGAGCACGATTGAGATAGAGCGTAAGAATGTCACGCTTAGAGAGGTGCCATTCCAGCTGCATCGCCCGCCAGAGCTGACGAATTTTGCCGCCAAAGGTGCGCGGATGCGGATCCAGCAGGCGTGCCACCTGCATGGTAAGCGTGCTTCCTCCCGAAACCACTCTTCCGGAACTGAGATCCTGCCAGGCGGCGCGCAGGACAGAGAGCGGGTTTACGCCCGGATGCTCCCAGAACCAGCGATCTTCGTACTGGATCAGAGCCTCAAGATAACGGGGAGAAACCTCTTCAATGGTCACCGGGTAGCGCCAGATGCCTTCGCTGTCGGCAAAACGCCAGAGCGGCGCGCCCTTCTCGTCCACCACAACTCGTGCGGGGTTAACCTCTTTCAGAGGCAGCGGCCACAGGCGGTCGGCGGCGACAATCAGCCCCCCTAAAACGAGAAGCGCTCCCGCCAGCCAAAGCCAGCGGGAGCGTGTCAGACGCGCTATCAACATATTACGGAACAACAATCAGCGGGCCGCTGGCCGCACCCGTTGCCCGCCACTGCGGAACGTACATAGACTCCACCATCGGAACCGGCACCTGGTAGGTGCCCGGCGTTACGGCACGGGCCAGATAAACCAGCGTAACCGGCTGACCTTCGTTTACCGGCACGGCGGCCACAAAGCGGTCGTCGCGGAACTCCATGTGCTGAATGTCCGCCTGCTGCATCTGGCTGAGCAGGTTCTGCACTTCGCTGCCGCTGTCCTGCAGGCTTGCGCTGCTGCTCGCCAGGTTCTGGTTTTCCAGCTCCAGACCAGCCGGGAGGAGATCCACAACCAGCGCATCCGGCACGTTCTGGCTGGCTTTCACTTCAAGCCAGACCAGCACCAGCTCACCGCTCTTCAGCGAAGAGAGCGATTTGCTGCTGCCATCGGTTGCCAGGATATGACGTTCAACCTGCAGCACGTTGGAACTCGGCTGAGGCGCATATTCCGGATAGCCGGTACTGTCCAGACGTACCCACAGCGGTGCCGTGCCGGTATTGGTTACCTGAAGCGCACCAAGCTGGTCGCCGCTTAGGTTTTGTACCAGCGCCTTATCGCCGCCTGATGCGGTATCAGACAGGGAGGTTTTCGCCTGCCATGCGCCTGACAGGGTTTGCAGCGAACGTCCGGCCAGGAACAGCGCATTGCTCTCCTGGGTGGATAGCCAGCGCTGGCTGAATGCCTGTTCAGAAAGAGCAATCAGCAGCGTATTTTGCGCATCCGGCAGCAATTTATACTCCTCCAGAAGGGAGAGCATCAGCGCGTTATCGCGAAGCGGGCTGCCGTAATCGGCCATCCATGTTTTGCTGTCGTTGCGCGGCGTTTTGAGCGCCAGATCCAGCGCCTGCTGGCTGCGCGGCGCGTCGCCCATCAGTTTGAGCGCCATGCCCAGCTGCATCAGCGGCAGCCCGGAGGCGGCCTGAGCGTGGCGATCCCAGATTTCACGCAGCGCGCCCAGCGGGGCTTTTTGCTGACGCGCCAGCACCAGCGAGGCATACGCCTGCACGGCAAATTTGCTGGCCTGGGTGTCGTCGCTGTAGCGGATAGACATCATGCCCGGATCCTGCAGGTAGCGCAGCAGACGGTTGTTGGCGTTGTTCACCGCATCGGCAGGTACGCTATAACCCTGCTCGCCCGCGCGCACCAGGAAGTCAGTCACATAGGCGGTCAGCCAGTACTCTTCCGGGCCGTTTTTATCCCACAAAGCAAAACCGCCATCATCACGCTGCATCTGCAGCAGACGGGAGATCCCAATATCAATGGCAGCACGGCGCTTGTCATCGGTATCTCCTTTTATACCAAGCGCGGTAAGCTGCGCGGCGTTGGTATAGAGTGACGGGAACAGGCCGCTGGTGGTCTGCTCCAGGCAGCCATACGGATACGCCTGCAGTTCACGAATATAGCGCGCCAGGTTGAGCGGTGGTTTGCCGCTCAGCAGCAGTTGCCCCTGCAGAGTGGCGGGAGAGAAACCGTTGCTGTGCTGCGCCGGTGCGGTCCAGGATTCTCCCGGGTTCAGCATGGCCCCGGTGTTTACCGTTTGTGCCGGGAATGCCGGACGTACGCCAATTTTCCAGCTTTTCTGCTGCGGTGCGAAGGTTTCGCCCGGAAGCTGCAGGCCGGTCACCTGCGCGGTCACTTCACCGTCACCATAACCGTCCAGTGCGCGCACCGGAATAAACAGCGTGCTGCGCGCCCCCGGTGGGAGCTGGACAGGTTGAGGCTGCGCCCCTTCCAGCGCCAGTTTGCCTGTCGCGCTCAGGGCGATATTCAGCGTTTGCGGCCGATCGGTCAGGTTGGTGATATCCAGCGTCAGCCGTGAGGTATCGCCGTTCGCCAGGAAGCGCGGGGTATTAAGCTCGGTAATGACCGGCGCGGCCACCACAACCTTGCTTTCGCTGCTGCCGAAATCATCTTCCGTCCACGCCTGCGCCATCAGACGCAGTTCGCCGTTGAAATCACCAATCGGCAGCGTAATTGTGCCTTCTCCGTTGGCATCCAGCGTAACCGGCTGAGCCTGCTGGGCAATAATGGTGACGTGGTTCACCGGCGGTTTACCGCCGCGCTTGAGCTCATCGCCGTCACCACCGAAGCGCAGCGCGGCCATACGGCCCTGCCCTTCAATGACCTGGCCATAAATATCGTAGATATCCGCGCCGTAGCGCTTCTGGCCAAAGAAAGCCTGCCACGGATCCGGCGTAACGTAATCGGTAATGTTCAGCACGCCGCTGTCCACCGCCGAGACCAGCACGTTCACTTTCTGCGGAACCGCCCCCTCTTTCACGCTGGCCTTCACCTTCACGGAGAGCGTCTGGTTTGGACGCATTTTCTGCGGGTTATCCAGCGCGATGTTCAGGCGGCGATTTTCGTCGCCCATCGGCAGATGCAGCAGACCGACCGCGCGCTTCGGCGTGGCGGATTTGGATTTATCGCCAGGACGCACCACCAGCGTACTGAGATAGAGATCGTGACGTTTCCAGGCTTTATCCACCGGAATGGAAAGATCGAGCCCGTTTGCCGGTACGTCGATCTCTTTCCACCACAGCGGTCCTTCGCTGGATTCGATCATGGCATAGCCCTTACCTGCGGCTGGCGCTGCAATGTGCAGCTGGATGGTATCGCCTGGCTGATAGGCCGGTTTATCCAGTTTCAGGGTCACGCGGTCAGGGCGCGCCGCACCCGTGCCGTCGCTGTTATCCTGCCAGCTGTAACCTGCCCAGAAGCGCACGCTACTGACCACATCATCAGGCGCTTTCACTTCCAGTCGGTATGAGCCCCACTCCACCGGGAAGGTGACTTTGCCGGTTTCATCGGCCTTAAGGCTAAGCTCCTGCTCGCCCTCAACGAGATCTTTTTGATCGAATTGAGACTGCCAGCCTTCGCTCTCGGACCAGTTCCAGAAGTAGTCGCGACGCTCGCGGATCAAACGAACCTGCAAACCGGATACCGCTTTTTTCGCCCCGCTGGCATCGGCATAGACGATGTCAAAGCTGGCGTTGCCGTTCTCGTCGACGATCGGTTGGTTGACGGTGGTATCGGTACGGTAGTCATAGACCGCCTTACTGGCGAACTGCGGACGGATACCCGGCAGTTGCGCCGCCGGCCAGATAGCCTGCTCCGCGCGGCGCGTCACCGGACGACCGCCTGATTCCAGCAGGCTCGCCTGCAGGATCAGCTGCAGCGGCGAGTGTACCTCTTTCCACTGGCTTTCGGTGGTCACCTGCCCGCGCCCCTGCTCATCCAGCGTAAGCTGCACTTCATCCAGACTGCGGCTCAGGTTTTCTTCCGCAATATCACCAAACTGGAAGCCAGGCAGCGCAGCAACGGCGTCGCGCAGCGGACGCAGGAAAAGCTGGCCCTGAAGAGAATTGCCGTTGGCCGGAGCGCCATACAGGTAATAGCCCACAATGTTGAAGTCCACCTCATCCTGTGGGGAAACCGGTGCTTTTTGTCCCGTCAGATTGAGCGCCATACGCTCGGGCATAAAATCTTCGACGTGGAAATCCCACAGGCGCTGCTGGTTATCACCGGTATTCGCGCGAATATGCCACATGCCGGTCTGCGCGCCGCTATCCAGCGGGTAGTTGAAGCGGTAGAGGCCGTTCTCAGGCTGAACAACGATCGTGCGTGCCACCTGCCCGTCCGGGCGCAGCACGTCAAGCTTCACGGGCTGATCGGGAAGCGGTTTTCCGTCGCTGTCGCGCAGCAGGCCGTTAAGGATCACCGTTTCACCCGGACGATAGAGATCGCGTGGGCCAAACATAAAGAATTGCTTGCTGAAGCCGGGGCTACCGGCGATGTCGAACTCTGCCAGGTCGAGCGCTGGGAGCTTGAGATCGAGCAGCGTAGTCTGGCCGTCTTTGCTGGCGAGGATCAGCGCGGCTTCTTTGTCTGTTTCAAGCTTCGCATGGCCGTCGGCGTCGCTGCTGGCTTCGGCGAGCGTCTGACCTTTGTCATTCAGCAGCGTGACGGTAACGCCGGACTGCGCCGCACCGTTTTCCAGGCTCTGGGTGAAAATGTCCAGCCGGTTATGATAGCGGTGAGCAGACAAACCGATATCGCTCAGGGTAAAGAGCGTTGCGGCATTGCTGTAGTTGTAGTGCCCTGCCTGGTTCATGACGGCGATATAAACGCCGGACTGCTGAAGCGGCTTGATATCTTTAAGCGGCAGGAGCAGTTTTTCACGCGTGTTGCGCTCCGGGTTGAGGTCAAAACGACCGGTATAGACCAGTTCCGCCATCTTCAACAGATTGTCAGATTCCCAGTTGGTCAGCGAGTTGCGGTACTCCCACTGGCTGACAAACGAGGCCAGCGATTCCGGCTTCACGCGGTAGAAATTGACGTCCACATTGTTGACGTTAAGCGCCATCACCGGCAGCCCTTCCACCACTTTGCCCGGCAGCAGCGAGCCGCGGCTGGCGAAACCGACCGACGGCTCTATATCTCGCGTGGTCAGGGCTTTTTCATAATCAATGCCAAAGGTCGCTTTGTTCAGCGCCACCAGGCCACGATCCACGGTGATAACCAGATTACGGTTTGGCTCCAGATGGCGCAGGCGCAGCTCTTTCAGGTTAGGCGCAAGTTCCCACGCCCCGTCAACTTTGCCGCTTTTCTTATCCACGACGTGAACCGTCTTCGCGAAATCCTGTTCCGGATCCAGCGGGACAGAGAAGGTCAGCACCAGCGTAGCGGCGCCGTCCAGTTGCACTTCAGACGCATCAAGCAGAGTCAGCGCTTTTCCCTGACTCTGGGCGGCCATTTTAGCCAGCTTTTCAGCGTCGGGCTTTTCCGCGGCTTTCGGTGTTGATGCGGTGGATGCTGCGGCAGCCGCAGCCTGAGGTTTATCGTCGCTGTTATCACAGGCGACAAGCGTAAAGGTGGTGAGCAGCGCGAGAGAGATCGCGGCTAAGCGAAACGGTTTCATCCTGTGTCCCTGGCCTGAGGGGGCCTGTTGGTCGTCGTCCGGATAAGTATTATCCGCAAGTTTCGTTAATACAAAAAGTCCAATTTAAGAATCTGGAAAGCGCCTCGCATAATGGCATCACGCCGCTACACCGTGATGGAACCGCGATCACAGCGCATAACGTCACATGTTACCTTTTACGTCATTTGTTTTTAAAACAAGAAGATAGCTGGATATGTTCGCTCAGAGCCTGCTAGTTTTATGACCATGACGCACCCCGAGTGCGCGGTTCAAAAAGAGAGAAAGCCATGAAACGAGCCGTGAACGCCCTACAAAATTTCGGAAAATCATTATACGGACCGGTACTTATCTTACCGATTGTCGGTCTGTTTATCGCCTTTGGCAATGTGCTGGGCAACGGTAACCTGGCCGAATACCTGCCGTTCCTTGGCCATCCGCTTATCCAGAGTATCGGCCAGCTGATCGCCAAATCTGCCGTGTCGGTGCTGGTCAACCTGGCGCTGGTGTTTGCCGTCGGGATCCCGATTGGTCTGGCGACGCGCGATAAAGGCTACGCGGCGCTGATTGGTCTGGTGACTTTCGTGGTGTTTATCAACGCCATGAACGTGACGCTGCAGCTGCAGGGCGAGCTGGCCCCTGCTGAGCAGATTAAAGCCGCCGGGCAAAGCATGGTGCTGGGCGTTCAGGTGCTGGAGATGGGCGTTTTCGCCGGGATCCTGACCGGGGCGCTCTCCGGTTACCTGTACAACAAATACTCCGGCGTACAGTTTAACGGCGCGATGGCGATTTACTCCGGCCACTGTTTTGTCGCCATTGTCATGTTGCCCGTCTCTATGCTGCTCGGCGTGGTAATGAGCGAACTCTGGCCGTACGCGCAGCATGGGATTAGCGCCCTGGCGCTGGCAATTAAAGGCTCTGGCCCGTTCGGGGTGGCGATCTACGGTTTCCTTGAGCGCATTCTGGTGCCGACCGGCCTGCACCATCTGGTTTATACGCCGTTCCTGTATACCGAACTGGGGGGCACGCAGGAGGTGTGCGGCACGGCTTACCAGGGGGCGCGCAATATCTACTTCGCCGAGATGGCCTGCCCGGAAGTGAAACAGCTCAGCAGCACGGTAGTGTGGGACGCGCGCGGCATCAGCAAGATGTTCGGCCTGCCCGCCGCGGCGCTGGCGATGTACATGACCGCGAAGCCGGAGCGTAAAGCCGTTGCGAAAGCCATTCTGATCCCGGCGGCGCTGACCTCGCTGCTGGTCGGCGTGACCGAACCGATTGAATTCTCCTTCCTGTTCGTCGCCCCGCTGCTGTTCGTGGTGCATGCGGTCCTGACCGGTATTGGCATGATGCTGTTCTCGCTGCTGGGCGTTCATGCTATCGGTGCCAACGGGATTATCGATTTCATTCTCTACAACCTGCCGCTAGGCACCGAGAAATCCAACTGGCCGATGTACATCGTGGTTGGGCTGATCATGTTTGCCCTCTACTTCGTGGTGTTCCGCTTCCTTATCCTGCGTTTCAACATGAAAACGCCGGGCCGTGAGGATGAAGATCAGGAGACACGCCTCTACAGCAAGCAGGAGTACCAGGCGAAAGGCAATAACGACGGGCTGGGCGAGTCCATCGTGGTGGGCCTGGGCGGCCGGGAAAATATTGAGGTTGTGGATAACTGCTACACCCGCTTACGCGTCACGGTGAAGGATGTTGCCATCATCGACGAGCCGCGCCTGAAGGCGACCGGCGCGAAAGGGGTTATCAAACAAGGTAACAACGTTCAGGTGGTCTACGGGCTGCACGTCAAAAAAATGCGAGAAGCCGTTGAGACGTTTCTCTGAAAGGAGCTAAAGATGTTTACACCCCCATTCATTCTGTCGATTGCCGGCGGCGGCAGCACTTACACGCCGGGTATTGTGAAAAGCCTGATGGTGCGCCTGCAGGATTTTCCGCTGGCCGAAATCCGCCTCTATGACATCGACGAGGCGCGTCAGAACACCATTGCGCCGGTGGTTGAGAAAGTGATTCGCGACCACAGCCAGAGCATCAAATTTACCGTCACCAGTGACCCAGAAGTGGCCTTCAGCGGCGCGCATTTCGTTTTCGCCCAGATGCGCGTCGGCCAGTACAAAATGCGCGAGCAGGATGAGAAGATCCCGCTGCGTCACGGCGTGGTCGGCCAGGAGACCTGCGGCCCCGGCGGGCTGGCCTACGGACTGCGCACGATCCTGCCGATGGTCGAGCTTATCGATCTGGTGGATCGCTACGCGCATGAGAAAGCCTGGATCGTGAACTACTCCAACCCGGCGGCGATCGTCGCGGAGGGCGTGCGACGTCTGCGACCAAATGCTCGCGTGCTGAACATCTGCGATATGCCGGTCGCGGCGATGCGTAATATGGGAGCCATTCTGGGTGTCGATCGTCGCAAACTGGAGGTGGACTACTTTGGCCTGAACCACTTCGGCTGGTTTACCCGCGTGCTGGTGGACGGCGAGGACAAATTACCGGAGCTGCGCAAACATATCGCGAAGTTTGGCCTGCTGACGGAAGATGCGGCCAAAACCGATCCGCAGCACTCGGATCCTTCGTGGGTTAAAACCTGGCGCAACATCAAGCCGATTATGGATAACTTCCCGGAGTACCTGCCGAACCCGTACCTTCAGTACTACCTGATGCCGAACCAGATTGTGGAGCATCAGAACCCGGACTATACCCGCGCCAACGAAGTGATGAACGGGCGTGAGAAAAAGCTGTTCGCCGCCGCCGAAGAGTACAAGCACACCGGGATTTTACCGGATGCCTTCCACGTGGGCGTTCACGGCGAGTTTATCGTCGATGTCGCCTGCTCGCTGGCCTTTAACCTGCGCCAACGCCATCTGGTAATGGTGGAGAACCGCGGGGCGATTACCAACCTGCCTTATGATGCGGTGGTGGAAGTACCCGCCTATATCACCTCCGAAGGGCCGGAGCCTGTGCGCGTGGGGCTGGTACCGCTGTTCCACCAGACCCTGCTGCAACAGCAGCTGGCGTCTGAACAGCTGCTGGTAGAGGCGACCATCGAAGGCAGCTATGAGAAAGCGCTTCAGGCGTTCACCCTCAACCGCACCGTGCCCACTATGGAGCACGCAAAAGCGATTCTGGATGAGATGATAGAAGCCAACCGCGACTACTGGCCTGCGCTGCAAAAAGCCTGGCAGGACAGCGAAACGGTGAAAAAATAGGGGCTTGCTCGCGAGTTGAACGTGGTTTGCTTGTCGGTGTCAGAAAAAACACCGACAATCCTTTTTTACGGAAAAGAATGGAGGCAACCCATGTCCACCTCATATTTTGTCGCCGCCGACTGGCTGATTGAGCACGGCGACGATCCGGAAGTCCAGATTATTGACGCGCGTATGGCCCCGCCGGGCCAGGAACATCGTGACGTTCCCGGTGAATACCGCGCCGGGCATCTGCCTGGCGCGGTATTTTTTGATATCGAAGCCCTCTCCGATCATACCTCTCCCCTGCCGCACATGCTGCCGCGCCCGGAAGCGTTTTCCGTGGCGATGCGCGAGCTGGGCGTCAGCAAAGACAAACATCTTGTTGTTTACGATGAAGGCAATCTGTTCTCCGCGCCGCGCGCATGGTGGATGCTGAAACAGTTTGGCGTGGAAAAAGTCTCGATTCTGGCGGGCGGTCTGGCGGGCTGGAAGCGTGACGAGCTGCCGCTCCAGCAGGGCGACGTGACGCTGCCGGAAGGCGAGTTCGACGCGACGTTCGACGTCAACGTGGTGAAGCGCCTGACCGACGTACTGGTCGCGAGCCATGAAAAGACGGCGCAAATCGTCGATGCGCGCCCTGCACCACGCTTTAACGCTGAAGCGGATGAACCACGTCCAGGGCTGAGACGAGGCCATATTCCAGGTGCGCTGAACGTGCCGTGGGGCGACCTGGTGTTTGAGGGCGAGCTGAAAACTACCGACGAGCTGCGTGCCATTTTTGACCGCGCGGGCGTGGATTTACATCGCCCGATTATTGCCAGCTGCGGCTCCGGCGTGACGGCCTGCGTGGTGATCCTGGCACTCGCCACCCTCGGCGTCAACGACGTTACGCTCTACGACGGCGCCTGGAGCGAATGGGGGGCGCGTGACGATCTGCCAGTTGAACCGGCGAAATAATGGATAACCGCCTGGCCACGCTGTTAACGCGCGGGGCGTCGCTGACCCGCGCGGAGTATCGCGTCCTCGCCCACCTGACGGAGCATCCGCTGCTGGTGGGCAACATCACGGTGCGCGAGCTGGCGCAGGCGACGTTTGTTTCTACCGCCACCATCATGCGGCTGTGTCAGAAGCTGGGGTTTAGCGGCTTTAGCGAGTTTATCTGGCACTGCAAGCAGCTGCTCTCCGACACGCCGCATATTGCCGCTCAGGCGCAATCCCTTCCTGAGCTCCCGGCGCTGTTTAATCAGTTTATCGCTAACTATCAGCACACCTTCCAGTGGATCACGCAGGAGAAGCGCCAGCAGTTCGCCGACCTGCTGCGGCAGAAAGAGAGCTTTTTTCTCTACGGGGCCGGGTTTTCCTATCTCTTTGCCGAATACCTGACCAAGAAGCTGCAGGTGTTGGGCAAAACGGCGTTCATCTCCGGGCCGGGGGACAGCCGAAACATTTTTCTCAGCAACGCTGCGCGTTATCAGGTATTTATTGCCGTCTCCCGCAGCGGCGAAACGGAACAGGTGCTGGATAAGGCGCGGATTGCCAAAAACGTCGGCATGACGGTCGTCGCCTTTACCCGCGCCTCGGCCAATACGCTGGCGGGTATGGCGGACGTGCACTTTGCGCTGTATGACGAAGCGGTGCACTTCGCCGCCGAAGCCGCGGGCGTGACGTCGTTTGAGTCGAATCTGGTGCTGCTGATGGATTTACTGCTGCTGGAGGCAACGGGGTGACATTCACCCCGCCGTAATCAGATGATGCGGTTGGTCTTGAGATCGCGCAGGAAGCCGCCCCAGCGACGCTCATAGAACGGCGTGATGTGCTCGGTAATAAAATGGCTGATGCCCTTCTCACCGTTTTTCACCTGACAGATATCGATCGGCTCATCGCCCGGTAGCGTGTCGGTGGCCACGCTTCCCGCCGCCTGAACGATCTCGTCGAAATCGCCATCGGCTTCAATACCGATCAACAGCACCGGCTTTTCGTCCGCGCGCTCTTTAATGGAGCAGAGGAACGCGCGTCTTACCGGTTTCAGAGTTTTGAACAGCGTGGTCAGCGAATCGATCATCTGCGCAGGCGGCTCGGCCACCTCAGACAGCAGCAGCGTTTCGCCCCCTTCCAGCACTTCCTGCGTGCTGAGCGGATTGCCCTCTTCACCAATCAGGTGGCTGATCTCGCGCGGGGTGAACTCTTTCCCGGTTGGCAGCTTAGCGTTAAGGAACAGCGTCTGGCCCAGCGTCATTTCGAACAGCGTGCGCACCGGCATCACCACGAACGCCTGTTCATCTTCTACCGCTTCCTGCAACGCTTCCAATGAAGTGAAGAACGGGATAACCGACGTCCCGTCATCTTTCTCCCAGTGCAGCAGATCCAGCGCGCTGTCTTCGACAACCTGCTCACCTTCCGCCGCGGTGCCCGGCACCCAGACGGTGGATTCCAGTAGCGTGCGGAAAAATGCCGGACGATGGGCTGGCTCGGTCGCCGCCTGTTCCAGCAGGGTTTCTAATTCGTTTTTGGTATCTGACATAGTTTGGCTACTTCAATAAACGCCGGGTGGCGCTTTGCTTACCCGGCCTACAAAATCACAGGCCCGTGCAAGCGCAGCGCCGCCGGGCAAAAAAGATCACTCAGCCGTCAGCAGGTTCGCCACGGTACGCACGCCCAGACCGGTCGCACCCGCGGACCACTGCTCAACTGCCGCCTTACGGTAGGTTGCGGAGCAGTCGATGTGCAGCCAGCCTTCGTGATAGTTCTCAACGAAGTGCGACAGGAAGCCTGCTGCGGTACTTGCCCCCGCCGGGTACGCCGCGCTCGCGGTGTTATTCAGCTCGGCAAAGTTAGACGGCAGCTGGCTGCGGTGGAACTCGGCCAGCGGCAGACGCCAGAACGGTTCGTTTTCCGCAGCCGCGCTTGCCAGCAGGCGAGCGGCCAGCTTGTCGTCAAAGCTGAACAGCGCGTGGTAGTCGTTGCCCAGGGCGGTTTTCGCCGCGCCGGTCAGGGTCGCCATGTCGATAATCAGCTCTGGCTTCTGGGCAGAGGCGTCGATCAGGCCATCGGCCAGCACCAGACGGCCTTCGGCATCGGTGTTCATCACTTCGACATTTTTACCGTTGCGGTAGCGAATGATGTCGCCCAGCTTGAAGGCGTTGCCGCTCACCATGTTATCCGCGCAGCACAGGTAGAGCTTCACGCGCTTGTTCAGACCGCGGGTGATGGCGAACGCCAGCGCGCCGGTGATGGTTGCCGCGCCGCCCATGTCGGACTTCATGGAATCCATGAACGCGCTCTGCTTCAGGCTGTAGCCGCCGGTGTCGAAGGTGATACCTTTACCGACCAGGCAGGCAAAGACAGGCGCTTCTTTATCGCCGGTTGGGTTGTAATCCAGCGCCAGCAGGACCGGAGGACGTTCGGAGCCGCGGCCCACGGTGTGGATGCCCATGTAGTTCTGCTCGCGCAGATCTTCACCTTTGGTGATGCGGTAGGACATGTTATCCCCCGCCACGCCGCACAGCAGGTCAACCGCACGCTGCGCCAGTTGCTCAGGGCCTAACTCCTCCGCCGGGGCGTTGATGGTGTCGCGCACCCAGTCGATAATTTGCAGGCGGCTTTCCAGCTCTTTCTGACCGGCTTCGTCGAGGTTCGCCCACTCAATTTTACGGGTGCCTTTCGGGCCTTTGTAGCCCGCCCAGAACGCCCAACTGCGGTCAGTATCCCAACCTTCGCCTTCCAGCGAGACATGCTTAATGCCCAGGCCGTCAATTTTACGCGCGGCGCGCTGGATCAGACCTAAATCATCTTTGCCCGTCAGGTGCAGGGTGATACCGTCGTTGTTGATGCTGTAGCTGGCTTTCTCGCCCCAGCGCGCGTCGGCGGGCTGCGTAGAGAGCGTAATCTTCATCGCTTCGGTCATTTTATTTATCCTTATTAGCAAACGGGCCGCCTGAAGGCAGCCCGTTAAGTGATTTACTCTGCTTCATCTAACCAGACTAACAGAATCGCCTCCAGAATTTTTTCATTGGATGCGTTTGGATCGTCGTCGAAATCCTCTAAATCGCAGATCCACTGGTGCATGTCGGTGAATCGTACGGTTTTGGGATCGAGATCCGGGTTCGCGTCGTAGAGCGCTTCGCCGATTTCACGGCTGTCTGTCCACTTCAGTCCCATATTAATGCTCGCGTGCGTGGTTGATGGTGTAGCGTGGGAATTCCACGACCAGATCTTCATCGGTCACCGCGGCCTGGCAGCTCAGGCGGCTGTCTGGCTCCAGACCCCATGCTTTATCCAGCATGTCGTCTTCGTCTTCGGTGCTCTCGGCGAGAGAGTCGAAACCTTCACGCACGATGCAGTGGCAGGTGGTGCAGGCACAGGATTTTTCACAGGCGTGTTCCACTTCGATACCTGCACGCAGGGCAACATCGAGAATGGTTTCACCGGTCTTCGCTTCCAGAACAGCGCCATCCGGACAGAGGTCCGCATGAGGCAAAATAACAATCTTTGGCATATTAAACCTCGTCCACGGACTGGCCTTTCAGCGCGACGCGGACAGATTTGTCCATGCGGCGAGCAGCGAAGTCCTGGGTTTGTTTATCAACGTTTTTAATGGCTTCTTCTATTGCGTTAGCGTCATTGCCTTCGGCGACTGCGCGTAAGCGCGCGGCAGCCTCGTCAATCACCTGACGCTCGGCGGCGCTTAACAGCGCGGCATCGGCAGCGAGCGCCCCGTTCAGACTTTCCAGCACACGTGCGGCTTCAACTTTCTGTTCAGCCAGCATACGCGCCTTCACATCCTGCTCGGCGTAGCTCATTGAATCCTGGATCATGGAGGCGATTTCGCCATCGGTCAGGCCGTAGGACGGCTTCACCTGGATGGACGACTCCACGCCGATCGATTTTTCCATCGCCGTGACGCTCAGCAGGCCGTCCGCATCTACCTGGAAGGTCACGCGAATATGCGCCCCGCCAGCTGGCAGCGCCGGGATGCCGCGCAGCGCAAAGCGCGCCAGAGAGCGGCAGTCCTGCACCAGTTCGCGCTCGCCCTGCATCACATGGATGGACATCGCGGTCTGGCCGTCTTTGAAGGTGGTGAACTCCTGCGCACGCGCCACCGGAATGGTGGTGTTACGCGGGATCACTTTCTCCACCAGGCCGCCCATGGTTTCTAAACCGAGAGACAGCGGGATGACATCCAGCAGCAGCATTTCGCTGTCCGGCTTGTTGCCAACCAGAATATCGGCCTGGATAGCGGCGCCGACGGCAACCACTTTGTCCGGGTCGATGGAGGTCAGCGGCGTGCGGCCAAAGAACTCGCCCACCCGCTCGCGCACCAGCGGCACGCGCGTTGAGCCGCCCACCATGACCACTTCCAGCACCTCGTCAGCCTCCACGCCCGCATCCTTCAATGCGCGACGGCAGGCCAGCAGGGTGCGTTTAACCAGAGGCGCAATCAGCTCGCTGAACTGGTCGCGGGTGATTTCACCCTGCCAGCCTGCGACATTAACGCTGACCGACTGCGCATCGCTCAGCGCAATTTTGGCGTCGATGGCAGCATCCAGCAGTTCGCGCTGAACGCGCGCATCGCTGCGATCGCTGATGCCCGCCTGCTCGCGGATGTAGTCCGCCAGCAGATGGTCGAAATCATCGCCGCCGAGCGCGGAATCCCCGCCGGTCGCCAGCACTTCAAACACCCCGCGGCTCAGGCACAGGATCGAAATATCAAAGGTGCCGCCGCCCAGATCGTAGACCGCAATTACCCCTTCCTGACCGGAGTCGAGGCCGTAGGCAATCGCAGCCGCCGTCGGTTCGTTCAGCAGGCGCAGCACGTGCAGGCCCGCCAGACGCGCGGCGTCTTTGGTGCCCTGACGCTGTGCGTCGTCAAAATAGGCCGGAACGGTGATCACTACGCCGTCCAGATCGCCGCCAAGCGTCGCCGTCGCGCGCGCCGCCAGCGCTTTGAGGATATCAGCGGAAACGCGAATTGGGTTCAGCAAACCGGCCGCCGTGGCAATCATCGGCAGACCGTTTTCACTGGCCTGCAGCTGATACGGCAGGTGCGGGTAGCGGGTCTGGATATCAGCCAGCGAGCGGCCCATCATGCGCTTTACGGAGCTGATGGTGTTGGCCGGATCGCGCGCGGCGTTGGCGCGGGCGTCATAGCCGACCGCGTGACCCTGCTGCTGGTAGTGGACCACGGAAGGCAGCAGATGGCGGCCCTGCTCGTCGGCCAGCGTTTCCGCCTGGCCGCTGCGCACGGTCGCCACGAGGGAATTGGTGGTGCCCAGGTCAATACCGACCGCCAGACGACGCTGGTGCGGTGCGGCGCTTAAGCCAGGCTCACTAATTTGTAATAAGGCCATAATTGCTTCCGAAATTAAAAATCGAGCAGCTTTTCTTCGAGTTGTTCAGCGCTGCTTCGCAGTTTATCGAGAAAACGGAGTTTGCGCACAGTGTCTGCCGCCACGTCCCAGGTCTCGTTGTTCAGTTGCTTCACCATCTGCTGATGGCGGGTATCGAACATGCCCTTCACGCGCGTGATAAAACGTTCCAGACGCGCTTCGTCTTTGGCCTGTTCAATCTCATCCAGCTCTTCGCGCAACTCCAGCTGTTCCATCAGAAACGCGGTGTCGCGCACGGTGTGCTGTTCGCTCGCCAGATCAAAGCCGTGGAGCGAGAGCAGATATTCTGCACGCGCCAGCGGATGGCGCAGCGTCTGCCAGGCCTGGTTGATAGTCGCGGAGTGCGATACCGCAGCCAGCTGCTCTGCCTGCGTCCCGCTGGCGAATTTATCCGGATGATACTGACGCTGCAGATCCTGAAAACGGACCGTCAGCGCCTGAAGATCGATCGGGTATTGAGCGGGTAGTCCGAAGAGAGTGAAGTAATCCATAACAATCTCAGGGGTAGCCTGTTAGAACAAACCCCACGCGCAGCAAAGCCACGGTGGGGTTTCGGATGACGCGCGGTTAAACGTGGAAGCTTTCGCCGCAACCACACTCGTCTTTGACGTTCGGGTTCGTGAATTTGAACCCTTCGTTCAGGCCTTCTTTTACGAAGTCCAGCTGAGTGCCGTTGAGAAATTGCAGGCTTTTGCCATCGACCACCACCTTCACGCCCTTGTCTTCAAACACGGTGTCGTCAGACGCCGGCTCGTCAACAAACTCCAGTACGTAAGCCATACCAGAACAGCCGGAGGTACGTACGCCCAGTCGCAGGCCAAAGCCTTTACCACGGTTCGCCAGAAAAGAGCTTACTCGCGCGGCAGCGCTGTCGCTAAGGGTAATCGACATACTCAAACCTCAATTATTTTGCTTCACGTTTGCTTTTGTAATCCGCAATGGCGGCTTTGATCGCGTCTTCTGCCAGAATTGAACAGTGAATTTTCACCGGCGGCAGTTCGAGTTCTTCAGCAATATCCGTGTTCTTAATTGCCTGTGCTTCGTCCAGAGACTTGCCCTTCACCCACTCGGTGACCAGGGAGCTGGACGCAATTGCAGAACCGCAGCCGTAGGTCTTGAAGCGCGCGTCTTCAATGATACCTTCATTGTTGACTTTAATCTGCAACTTCATCACGTCGCCACACGCTGGCGCGCCAACCATGCCGCTACCGACAGATTCATCGCTGTTGTCAAAAGAGCCAACGTTGCGCGGGTTCTCGTAATGATCGATAACTTTTTCGCTGTATGCCATGATTGAATTCTCCTTATATACCGATTAGTGATGTGACCATTCAATGCTGTTCAGATCCACGCCCTGCTTGAACATTTCCCACAGTGGAGAAAGGTCGCGCAGACGGCCAATGGAGTTACGAACCAGCTCGATGGTGTAGTCAATCTCTTCTTCGGTAGTGAAACGACCTAAAGAGAAACGGATAGAGCTGTGTGCCAGCTCGTCAGTCATACCCAGCGCGCGCAGCACGTAGGATGGCTCCAGGCTTGCAGACGTACAGGCAGAACCGGAAGAAACGGCCAGGTCTTTCAGCGCCATGATCAGCGATTCGCCTTCAACATAGTTGAAGCTGACGTTGAGGATGTTCGGCGCGCCCTGCTCGAGATCGCCGTTCAGATACACTTCTTCCATATCTTTCACGCCGTCCCACAGACGGTTACGCAGCGTGCGCAGGCGTGCCATCTCGGTTTCCATCTCTTCTTTCGCAATGCGGTACGCTTCGCCCATGCCCACGATCTGGTGAACAGGCAGCGTACCGGAACGCATGCCGCGCTCGTGACCGCCGCCGTGCATCTGTGCTTCGATGCGGATACGTGGCTTACGACGAACGTACAGCGCGCCGATCCCTTTCGGGCCATAGATTTTGTGGCCGGAGAAGGACATCAGGTCTACTTTCAGCTGGCTCAGGTCGATAGGCAGTTTACCCACGCTCTGGGTCGCATCCACGTGGTAGATGATACCGCGCGCGCGGCACATTTCGCCGATGGTCGCGATGTCCTGAACGACGCCGATTTCGTTGTTAACGTGCATGATGGAGACCAGGATGGTGTCGTCACGCATCGCCGCTTCGAGCTCTTTCAGGTCAATAATACCGTTGCTCTGCGGCGCCAGATAGGTCACTTCGAACCCTTCACGCTCCAGCTGGCGGCAGGTGTCCAGCACGGCTTTGTGTTCGGTTTTGCTGGTGATGATGTGCTTGCCTTTTTTCTGATAAAAGTTGGCTGCACCTTTGATCGCCAGGTTGTCGGATTCGGTCGCACCGGAGGTGAAAACAATCTCACGCGGGTCGGCACCCACCAGGTCAGCAATCTGATTACGGGCGATATCCACCGCCTCTTCAGCATGCCAGCCAAAACGGTGTGAACGGGAAGCTGGGTTACCAAAGTTTCCGTCCAGGGTCAGACACTGCATCATTTTCTCGGCAACACGCGGGTCCACCGGCGTGGTTGCGGAGTAGTCGAGATAAATCGGTAATTTCATTGCTCTATAAACTCCGTACATCGCTTCAATGCAAGGAATCAGGCAACCGGCTGGATGTACGACCGAGTACGCGGGGTGTGACCACCCCGGCCTGATTCTGAAATACTTATCGTTTTATTACGCGCGTAATTTGACGTCGATAGCGTCCTGCGCGCGGGTGCTGCGTTGTGAATCATGGCTGTGCTGACGGCCTGATACGTCCAGAACTTCCTGGTTATTGACCAGTTCACCGAGGGTGATGTTGTTCAGGAAGCCGGTCAGACGGTCGCTCAGATCGCGCCACAGCGCGTGGGTCAGGCACTTATCGCCGCCCTGGCAGCCGCCTTTACCCTGGCAACGGGTTGCGTCAACGGATTCATCCACCGCGCTAATCACTTCGCCAACCGCAATACTGCCCGCGTCTTTACCCAGCAGATAACCGCCGCCCGGGCCACGAACGCTGGACACCAGTCCATTTTTACGCAGTCTGGAGAACAGCTGTTCCAGGTAAGAGAGGGAGATCCCTTGTCGTTCAGAAATATCAGCCAACGGAACCGGGCCCGCTTCGGAGTTGAGCGCAACGTCCAGCATCGCGGTCACGGCATAACGCCCTTTAGATGTCAGTCTCATGTCTTACTTAACCTCAAACTCGCCCCTGCCCGGGGTTTTTTATTGTAAAATGGGGGTATTGCATAGCAGGGCCAAGTCTGACATTCCTGACTAAAATGGTCAACTATTTACTTGACTGTTTTAGTCAGGTATTTAACCTTCTGTGCCTTCATAATATAGGTGCGGCCTGATGCCCTCACCCCAACCCTCTCCCACGGGGAGAGGGGGAAATCGGCACTACTCTTTATTCTTCTGCTCAATCGACGCCAGAATTCCGCGCAGGATGTTCAGCTCCTGGCTTTCCGGACGCGCGCGGGTAAACATGCGGCGCAGCTTATTCATCACCTGGCCAGGGTGGCCTTCACGGATGAAGCCGGTAGCGAGCAGCGTCTGCTCCAGGTGACCGTAGAAACGCTCAAGGTCGTCCACCAGCGGGTAGGCCGTATCTTCTTTCGGTTCTGCCTGCTTCTCCTGCGTCGCCAGCCAGGCCATGCGCACTTCGTAGGCGATTACCTGCACCGCCATTGCCAGGTTCAGCGAGCTGTATTCCGGGTTGGCTGCAATCGCCACGTGGTAGTGGCACTTCTGCAGTTCGTCGTTGGTCAGGCCAACGCGCTCGCGGCCAAACACCAGCGCAACCGGCGCCTGCTCTGCTTCTGAGACGCTTTTCAGGCCGCATTCGCGCGGATCCAGCATCGGCCACGGCAGCGTGCGTGAGCGCGCGCTGGTGCCCACCACCAGGCTGCAACCGGCCAGCGCTTCGTCGAGGGTATCAACGATCTGCGCATTACCGATAACGTCGCTGGCCCCTGCCGCCAGGGCGATAGCCTGAGAGTCTGGTTTCACCAGCGGATTAACCAGCCACAGGTTCGTTAAGCCCATGGTTTTCATAGCGCGGGCCACAGAGCCCATGTTGCCGGTGTGCGATGTTTCGACCAGCACGATTCGAATGTTTTGCAGCATAATTTTTAGATGTCTGGGTTCAGTGTCTGAAGAATATTCGGGCATATTATCATAAACGGGAGACATAATCCGATCCCGCTGCTATACTCTGCGCCGATTTTCCTGTTCTTTAACATCCAGTGAGAGAGACCGATGCATCCGATGCTGACCATCGCCGTGCGCGCAGCGCGCAAGGCGGGTAATGTAATTGCCAAACACTACGAAACGCCAGACTCCGTAGAAACCAGCCAGAAAGGCAGCAATGATTTCGTGACTAACGTCGATAAAGCCGCAGAAGCGATTATTATCGAAACGATCCGCAAATCTTACCCGCAGCACACCATCATCACCGAAGAAAGCGGTGAACATGAAGGTACCGATCAGGATGTTCAATGGGTTATCGATCCACTGGATGGCACCACCAACTTCGTTAAACGCCTGCCACACTTCTCTGTGTCAATCGCAGTACGCATTAAAGGCCGTACTGAAGTCGCCGTTGTTTACGATCCAATGCGTAACGAACTGTTCACCGCGACCCGCGGTCAGGGCGCACAGCTGAACGGCTACCGTCTGCGCTGCAGCAATGCACGCGATCTGGACGGCACCATCCTGGCGACCGGCTTCCCGTTCAAGGCGAAGCAGCACGCAACTACCTATATGAATATCCTGGGCAAGCTGTTCACCGAATGCGCGGACTTCCGTCGCACCGGCTCTGCTGCGCTGGATCTGGCCTATGTGGCAACCGGCCGCGTTGACGGTTACTTCGAACTGTCACTGAAGCCGTGGGACTTCGCTGCGGGCGAGCTGATCGCACGTGAAGCAGGCGCGATTGTTTGCGACTTCACCGGCGGCCACAACTACATGACCACCGGCAACATCGTTGCGGGTAACCCACGCGTTGTTAAAGCCATGCTGGCCAACATGCGTGACGAGCTGAGCGATGCGCTGAAGCGTTAATCTCCTCATCTCAGCCCTCTCCCCAAAGGGGAGAGGGTGCTAAACGGCGCCGCGCTCATCCACATCGTTACCGCCGCCACCAGCAGAATCACTCCCCCCGCCAGCGCGAGCGTTGTCCATCCTACCTGCCGCCACAGTACCGGCGTTTTATTGCCGCTGAGTTTTACCGCAAGCTGACGGAAGCTGTGAACCAGCAACGCCAAAGACGAAATGGTGAGAGAGGTTCCTGCCGCCATCGCCAGCGCCGAGAGCATGCCCCAGCCGAACACGCCAATCACTTTACTGAACAGCAGCACCATGATTGCTCCCGAGCACGGGCGCATCCCCATAGAGAGAACTATCATCAGCCGCGCGCGCCAGTCGTCACCGCTCTGTAATTGTTCCTGCGTCGGCAGATGCTGATGCCCGCAGCCGCAGTGTTCATCATGAACGTGGTGCGGCGTAAAGGTTTTGAATTTGGGCTTTTGCAGCAGCGCGCGCAGCTTTTTCAGCGCCCGCCAGCAGAGGATCAGCCCCAGCACGCCGACCAGCGCATAGCTGCCCTTCTCCAGCCAGAAGCTGCTCAGGTGCAGCTGGCGCGCGGGAAGCTGTAATAGCGAAAGCACAACCACCACCAGCGCAATCGCCACGCCCCCCTGAAGCAGCGAAGAGGCCAGCGTCAGGCCAATGCTTGATTTCAGCTTCGACGGATGGGTGGCAAGCCAGGTGGTAATAACGATTTTGCCGTGCCCCGGCCCCAGCGCGTGCAGCACGCCATAGATAAAGCTGAACGCCAGCAGGGAACCGCCCGCTTTGGTCGGGTTCTCTGCCACCGCCTTCAGCAGCCCGCTCATCTGCTGGTTGACCTCACGCTGCCAGATGATGCTTTTCATCATCACCTGCGGCCAGGCCTGCCACAACCAGAGCGAACCGCAAACGGCGAGCAGTAGAAAAAGCGCCAGCGGCCAGAGGTGCAGCCAGCGGCGCGGCTTTCGTACCGGAGAGGAGATCACTGACATTGTAACGTTACCTTCTGCGCAAATTGTTTACCCAGTTCCATGTCCTCCGGTGGGGCATCCTCTTTATCAAGAGAGACAGCAAAATTCAGCGTCTCTTCGCTGGGCTTCGGGGTGTGAACCGTAATGTTGCAGGTTTTTTGCAACGACGCAGGAAGCTGCACGTCGCTGTCCTCGGCGTAGCTCATATCGACGTAGTACGTTGGGTCAAAGGTGGAAAACGTATAGGTTTGTCCTGCCAGCGGCTGCGGATGCGCCAGTGGGAGCACGAACGTCAGCACTGCCTGATGTCCGTCGCGGGACATGCCGTATTCTGTCGGGCGATTGAGGAACTTCACCTTTTGTCCGTTATGCCAGAACTCGGTGAAGTAGTGCTGCCCGAGCACGTTGGCCATCACTTCTGCCGCCAGCTTTTTCCAGATTTCGTCGCCGGGCTTCGCGTTACCCGCATCATAAAGCAGATCCGCTGAGGTGATTTCATCCATCGTCCAGCGCATTTTCAGGCCGCTCAGCTGCGTGCCGTCGGTGACCAGCTCGGTTTTCAGGCTGATAAAACTGTGAGGATGTGCGCTGGCGGTAAAGGTGATAACCGCCAAAAATAACGCCATCGCATTTTGTTTAACTGTCTGCATCAATTCCTCACGTCAAAAATTCTGTGATGTTCCCCAGCAATCCTGAGTGAAAGGCCTGCCGGCGCGCTTTTCAGCGCCCATCCTTTAGCTATTCTTATCAAACATTCACACTGGATACCCGACAGATGATGACGACGCTTGAAATTCCATCTGTGCTTTCCAGTTCGCAGCGCCGCTGCCAGGTGCTTTTGATGCTTTACCTGCCCGATGCTGTCGTCACCGCACAGAGCATAATCGCTGCCAACGGCGTGGACGAGGTCATGGCACGGCAAGATATAGCCGAGACGCGCGATGAAATCCAGCGCTATCACCGGCTGGATATCGTCACGCACCATGACGGTAGCTACCGAATTGAAGGCACTGCCCTGAATCAGCGTTTATGTCTGCTGCACTGGCTGCGCAGGGCGCTCCGCCTTTGTCCGCAGTTTGTCTCGCACCAGTTTACCCCAGCCTTAAAAACCGCGCTTAAACAGCACGGCATCGCGCGGCCGCTCTACGACGATGCTAATCTGCGGGCGCTGATCGGCTTCTGCTCACGCAAGCTGCAGCGTCAGTTTGAATGCCGGGACGTCCAGTTCTTACAGCTCTACTTGCAATACTGCCTCATCCAGCACCACTTAGGGAATACGCCGCAGTTTTCCCACGCGCAGCGCAGCTGGACCCAGTCGCGGGGAGAGTATTTTACGGCGCAGGAAATTGTTCGTCACTGGAAGCGGCGCGTGCCGCAGGGCGCGCACGTGGATGAGCAGCTGTTTCTGGCGCTGCTGTTTATGATGCTCCGCACGCCCGATCCAGCGCTCGATAAACACCAGCAGGATCAGCGCCTGCGCCGCGCCATTGTGCGCATGGTGGCCCGTTTCCGCTCCCAGACCGGGATGAACTTCAGCGATGAGCAGGGGCTGACCGATCAGCTGTATATCCATCTGGCTCAGGCGCTGGACCGCTCGCTGTTTGAGATCGGCATCGACAATAGCCTGCCCGAGGAAATTCACCGTCTCTATCCCCGGCTGTTACGCACCACGAAAGAGGCACTCTTTGAGCTGGAAGCCGAATTTGGGCTGCGGTTCTCCGATGAAGAGATGGCGCTGGTAGCGGTTATTTTCGGCGCCTGGCTGATGCAGGAGACCGATCTGCATGAAAAACAGGTAGTGCTGCTGACCGGGGAGGATAAATCCTGTGAGGAGGTGATTGAACAGCAGCTGCGCGAATTAACCCTGCTGCCGCTCAACATTCGCTATCTGACGCTGCAGGCGTTCCAGAAAGAGGGGGCACCGCGCGAAGCCGCGCTGGTTATCACCCCCTATCCTACCGTGCTGCCGCTGTTCTCGCCGCCGCTGATCCACGCGGTTGAATCACTTAACGCGCAGCAGCAGGAACATATTCGCGCCATGCTGGAATCGTAGCTACGCCCGTGCGGCCACTTTCGGTCGAACAAACATCGCCGGGAGCGCCACCAGCGCCATGACCCAGAACACGCCGTGTCCCAGATGCTGATACAGAAAGCCCGCAAAGACCGTCATCACCGCAATGCTGCCGCCCATCGCCACCGCAGAGTAGACCGCCTGCAGACGGATCACGTCCCCGCCCTCGCGCGCCGCGATATAGCGCATCGCCGCCAGGTGGCACACGGTGAAGGTGCCGCAGTGAAGGATCTGCGCCACAATCAGCCACGGCAGTTCGGTCGTCCAGCCCATAATCCCCCAGCGCGCCACGCCGCAGACCGCGGAAAGCAGCAGCAGATCGCGCGCGCCGAAGCGGCGGAACAACTTTTTGCTCAGGGCGAAAATAATGACTTCTGCCACCACCCCCAGCGACCACAGGTAACCGACCGCAGAGGCCGAGTAGCCCGCCCCCTGCCAGTAGATGGCGCTGAAGCCATAGTACGCCGCATGCGCCCCCTGAAGCAGACAGACGCACGCCAGAAAACGCCAGCTCTGGGCCACCAGGCTCCGCCAGGCGGGCCAGCCGGCGCTCTCCTGATGGCGACTCTCCCCTTGCGGCATCACCGACGGGCGCAGCAGCATTCCCAGCAGCATCGAGGCAATACCGATACTCAGCAGCGCCAGAATCGCGCGGTAGTCGTAAAGGCTGACCAGTTTCCCCACCAACGCCGAGCCGATCACGAAGGCAATCGATCCCCAGAGGCGCACGCGACCATAATCCATGGTGATCTGCTTTTGCCAGGTGTTCGCCAGCGCATCCGTCAGGGGTACCAGCGGGGAGAAGAACAGATTAAAGCCAACCATCACCACCATCAGCCAGGCAAACTGATGGCTGACCCAGAAGCAGGCCGCGAAGACCAGCGTCAGCAGGGCCAGAATGCGCACCGCTTTAATCAGTAAGGAGGGATCGCTGACGCGGGGGGCAATCAGCAGGCTTCCGAGGAAACGCGCCACCAGCCCCGCGCCCAGCAGAATGCCGATGGTTTCTGGCGTCAAACCAATTCCCTTGAGCCAGACGCTCCAGAAAGGCAGAAAAATACCGTAGCTAAAGAAGTAGGTGAAGTAGCTGAGCGCCAGCCAGCGCGTGGAATGCAAGACCATGAATCCCTCCCGAAATGGAGGCGATAGTCTGGCGTTTATCCTGCACTTTAGCAAGTCGTTAGCGCGCTATAAATTAACGATAAATTAACGTCCTGGACAGCCGGTCGGCGTATGGCGTGAGCGGCAAAATTGTATTACGTTTAAAAGACATCGCCTGAAGAGGTCGTTTGCCATGAACAGCTTACGTTATTTCGATTTCGGCTCCTCACGCTCCTTCCTGCTATTGATTGCCCGTATTGCCATCGTTGTCCTGTTTATTATTTTTGGCTATCCCAAGCTGACGGGGTTTAGCGGCACCGTTCAGTATATGACGTCGCTCGGCGCCCCCATGCCGATGCTGGCGGCCATTATCGCCGTAGTAATGGAGGTTCCCGCCGCTATCCTGATCGTGCTCGGCTTTTTCACCCGCCCCCTCGCGGTGCTCTTTATCTTCTATACGCTGGGCACGGCGATTATCGGTCACCACTACTGGGATATGACCGGAGATGCGGTTGTGCCGAATATGATTAATTTCTACAAGAACGTCAGTATTGCTGGCGCGTTTATTTTGCTGGCGATTGTGGGACCGGGGGCCATTTCCCTGGACCGGCGTTAAGCCATAAAAAAAGGCCGCAAGCGCGGCCTTTTTTTATTTCTGCAAAGCAGAGGAATTATGCGTATACCGGGAAGCGTGCGCAGATATCCAGAACTTTACCTTTGACGCGCTCGATAACCGCTTCGTCATTGATGTTGTCCAGAACGTCACACATCCAGCCAGCCAGCTCTTTCACTTCCGCTTCTTTAAAGCCGCGACGCGTCACGGCCGGAGAACCGATACGGATACCGGAGGTCACGAACGGGCTCTTCGGATCGTTTGGCACGCTGTTTTTGTTCACGGTGATGTTGGCGCGGCCCAGGGCAGCGTCAGCTTCTTTACCGGTCAGGTTCTTATCAACCAGATCCAGCAGGAAAAGGTGGTTTTCAGTCCCGCCGGATACCACTTTGTAGCCACGGTTCAGGAACACTTCCACCATCGCTTTGGCGTTCTTAGCAACCTGCTGCTGATACACCTTGAACTCTGGCTCCATCGCTTCTTTCAGCGCGACCGCTTTTGCGGCGATAACGTGCATCAGCGGGCCGCCCTGCGCGCTTGGGAACACGGCAGAGTTCAGTTTTTTGTACAGCTCTTCGTCACCGCCTTTCGCCAGGATCAGGCCACCGCGTGGACCCGCCAGGGTTTTGTGGGTGGTGGTGGTCACAACGTGAGCGTGAGGAACCGGGTTCGGGTAAACGCCTGCGGCAATAAGGCCCGCAACGTGCGCCATGTCAACGAACAGGTACGCGCCGATGCTGTCTGCGATTTCACGCATTTTGGCCCAGTCAACGATACCGGAGTAAGCAGAGAAGCCACCGATGATCATCTTCGGCTTGTGCTCTTTGGCCTGCTTAGCCATGTCTTCGTAGTCAATTTTACCGGACTCATCAATACCGTAAGGAATGATATTGTACAGTTTGCCGGAGAAGTTAACCGGGGAGCCGTGAGTCAGGTGACCGCCCTGCGCCAGGTTCATACCCAGAACGGTATCGCCCGGCTGCAGCAGCGCGGTGTAAACAGCGAAGTTAGCCTGAGAGCCGGAGTGCGGCTGGACGTTCGCGTAGTCAGCGCCGAAGAGTGCTTTCGCACGGTCGATAGCCAGCTGCTCAACGATATCAACGTACTCGCAACCGCCGTAGTAGCGCTTGCCCGGGTAACCTTCAGCGTATTTGTTGGTCAGCTGAGAGCCCTGCGCCTGCATCACGCGCGGGCTGGTGTAGTTTTCGGAGGCGATCAGTTCGATGTGCTCTTCCTGACGTACTTTTTCCTGCTCCATAGCCTGCCACAGTTCGGCATCATAATCGGCAATGTTCATTTCACGCTTTAACATCCGCATCTCCTGACTCAGCTAACAAGTAAATTTTGGCCTGAAAAGGCAGTCCTGTTGGACGACGGGCAACAGTATAACTGAATAGCTCTGTGATAACAGGTCTTGACAAACGATTTTACGCAAACGTTTTCCTTCACGCCACGCAAGGGTTTGAGGAATAAAGATCTCACTATTTCCAGCGGATTTCTTTTCAGGTTTGTGATGCGTATTTTTCATCTTGCAAAGAACCATTTACAAAGCAAGGGTATTTTTTATAAGATGTATTTAAAATACATCATTAGGTAATATCAGAAGGAAGCTGCCATGCTCGACGCTCAAACCATCGCTACCGTTAAAGCCACCATTCCCCTGCTGGTGGAAACCGGTCCTAAACTTACCGCTCATTTCTACGATCGCATGTTCACGCACAATCCGGAGCTCAAAGAGATTTTCAATATGAGCAACCAGCGTAACGGCGATCAGCGTGAAGCGCTTTTCAACGCCATCGCGGCCTACGCCAGCAATATCGAAAACCTGGCGGCGTTGCTGCCTGCGGTGGAAAAGATCGCGCAGAAGCACACCAGCTTCCAGATCCAACCCGAGCAGTACAACATCGTCGGCACTCACCTGCTGGCAACGCTGGACGAAATGTTCAGCCCGGGCCAGGAGGTGCTGGACGCCTGGGGTAAAGCCTACGGCGTGCTGGCAAACGTGTTTATCAACCGTGAAGCGCAGATCTACAGCGAAAACGCCAGCAAGAACGGCGGCTGGGAAGGAACGCGCGCCTTCCGTATCATCGAGAAAACGCCGCGCAGCGCGCTTATCACCAGTTTTGAATTTGAGCCGGTTGACGGCCAGCCGGTGGCCGATTACCAGCCGGGCCAGTATCTGGGCGTATGGCTGAAGCCTGAAGGCTTCCCGCACCAGGAGATCCGCCAGTACTCTCTGACCCGCAAACCAAACGGCAAAGGCTACCGCATTGCGGTGAAGCGCGAGGACGGCGGTCAGGTATCCAACTGGCTGCATAACGAAGCGAGCGTGGGCGACGTGGTCCATCTGGCCGCGCCGGCGGGCGACTTCTTTATGGCCATTGAAACCAATACCCCGGTCACGCTGATCTCCGCGGGCGTGGGCCAAACGCCAATGCTGGCGATGCTGGATACGCTGGCGAAAGCAAACCACAGCGCGCAGATTAACTGGTTCCACGCAGCGGAGAACGGCGACGTGCACGCCTTTGCGGATGAAGTGAAAGCGCTGGGAGCGACCCTGCCGCGTTTCACCGCGCATACCTGGTATCGCCTGCCGACGGAGGCAGACCGCACTGCCGCACGCTTTGACAGCGAAGGACTAATGAATTTAAGCCAGATGGAAGGGACGTTTAGCGCGCCGGAAATGCAGTTCTACGTCTGTGGACCCGTGGCGTTTATGCAGTATGCCGCGAAGCAGCTGGTTGAGCTGGGCGTGAATAAAGACAACATTCATTACGAATGTTTCGGGCCGCATAAGGTGCTGTAACGCAAAAAGCCCCTCGTTCGAGGGGCTTTTTTTGCGCCGGGTGGCGAATGGTTAAATCGCGGCGTCGTCTTCTTCGCCGGTACGGATACGGATCACGCGCGCCACGTCAAAGACGAAGATTTTACCGTCGCCAATTTTGCCCGTCTGCGCCGTGCGGATAATGGTATCCACGCAGGTATCGACGATATCGTCGCTGACCACGATTTCAATTTTCACTTTCGGCAGAAAGTCGACCATGTACTCTGCGCCACGATAGAGCTCGGTGTGGCCCTTCTGACGACCAAAACCTTTCACTTCCGTCACGGTCATTCCGGTGATGCCTACTTCCGCCAGCGCTTCACGTACATCATCCAGTTTGAAAGGTTTAATAATCGCATCAATCTTTTTCATGGTGGGTCCTTAAACTCTTGCCTGTAAGCTGCCTCGTAATCGATTGCTCACAGTACCATACGGCATTACTCTTTAAAATCGTTTGCTTCCAGCTCGTGGCGTGAGAGCAGCTTATAGAACTCGGTGCGGTTGCGTCCGGCCATCCGCGCCGCGTGGGTCACGTTGCCTTTGGTGATCTGCAGCAGCTTGCGCAGATAGTTCAGCTCGAACTGGTTACGCGCTTCCGCAAACGTCGGCAAGGCCGTGTTCTCTCCTTCCAGCGCCTGTTCCACCAGCGCGTCGCTGATAACGGGCGAGGACGTTAGCGCCACGCACTGCTCAATCACGTTCACCAGCTGGCGCACGTTACCCGGCCAGCTGGCGGCCATCAGCCGTTTCATCGCATCAGTCGAAAAGGCGCGCACGAACGGTTTATGCCGATCGGCCGCCTGGCGCAGGAGGTGATTCGCCAGCAGCGGAATATCTTCCGCACGCTCCGCCAGCGCCGGGATCTTCAGGTTCACCACGTTCAGACGGTAGTAGAGATCTTCACGGAACTCGTTGCGGGCCATCACTTTGGGCAAGTCGCGGTGGGTAGCGGAAATGATTCGCACGTTAATATCAATATCGCGGTTGCTGCCCAACGGGCGCACTTTGCGCTCCTGAAGTACGCGCAACAGTTTGACCTGCAGCGGCGCAGGCATGTCGCCAATCTCGTCGAGGAACAGCGTGCCGCCTTCCGCGGCCTGGAACAGCCCTTCCCGGCTGCTTACCGCGCCGGTAAATGCGCCGCGGGCATGGCCAAAAAGTTCAGACTCAAGAAGCTGCTCTGGGAGGGCACCGCAGTTAATGGCGATAAAAGCATTTTTACTGCGCGGGCTGGCGTTGTGGATCGCCTGCGCCAGGATCTCTTTCCCGGTTCCGCTCTGGCCGTTAATCAACACGCTGACGTCTGACTGTGCGACCATTCGCGCCTGCTCAAGCAGACGCAGCATTATCGGGCTGCGGGTGACGATAGATTCACGCCATGCGTCGTCTCCGGAGGGCGCGGCGTGCTCCAGCGCGCTGTCGATAGCTTTGTAGAGCGCGTCTTTATCTACCGGCTTGGTGAGGAAGCTGAACACGCCCTGCTGGGTTGCGGCGACGGCATCCGGGATTGACCCGTGCGCCGTCAGGATAATGACCGGCATGCCAGGCTGCTGCTTCTGGATTTCGGCGAACAGCTGCATGCCATCCATTTCGTCCATCCGCAGGTCACTGATCACCAGGTCAATCTTTTCGCGGCTGAGGACTTTAAGCCCCTCCTGCCCGCTTTCCGCGGTCACCACGGTGTAGCCTTCACTCACCAGACGCATCCCCAGCAGCTTTAACAGGCCGGGATCGTCATCCACCAGTAAGAGATGGGCTGGTTTACGGCTCGTCATGCTTCACATCCTCTTGTTTCGGCATATCGCTGTCCGGTGCAGCAGATGAACTACCAGGCTGGTATTTACGCGACGAGAGCTGTCTTTCGATATCGGTCAGGTTTTCCAGCTTTCGCGTCGTGGTATCCAGCTGAGTACGTAAATGCTGTTGCTGTTGGCGCAGCGTATCCAGCTCGCTGTCAGTTGACTGCTGTAGCTTGCTGTAGCGGGAGCGCTCTTCAGACAGCTGCAGCTGTAACGTCTGCCCATCCCGCCAGAGCTGGTATACCGGGCGCACCTGTGCGGGAAGATTGATCACAAACGTGTCCAGACGGGTCACGTTGGCCCGACGTTCAACGGGTGTAATTTTCGCATCGGCCAGTAAAATCCCACGCTTGAAAGCGTCCTGCCAGGTGTCTTCATCCAGCATCGCCGCCTTCATGCGGGCGTCTACCGGCGCAAGCCGCTGGGCGCAATCTATTCCGCGCAGCCAGAACAGCGGATTATTTTCGACATCATGCCCTGACAGATTCCAGATATCCTCACAGCGGGTAGAGAGGAAATCCGCCAGCTGGTTATCGGGCCATTTGTCTTCATGTTTACCGCTTATCGCACTTTGCGGCGCATGGGAAACGCACCCCGCCAGAACTAAACAGGGCAGACTCAGGCGACCCGCTTTGCTGGAAAACACCGCGCGTATGGCGCGGAAAAAGACGTGTGACATACTCACCAGATATAGATTCATTTTATTAATTTTTCCGGCTCAGGGGCAGTTCAATACGGAAGCAAACATCTGAACGTTCGTCCGTGGCAATGTTTAGCTCACCCTGCATGCGTTGTATGCAGTCCCGGGCAATGCTTAATCCCAGACCGCTTCCTTTTACCGCGCCTTTCCGCTGATGACTCCCCTGGAAAAAGGGTTCGAAGATCATGGTTTTTTCGTCATCGGGGATCGGGGTGCCGGTGTTTGCGACGTCAATAAACACCCGGGAGCCCTTCGTATAACTTCGGATATAAATGTTACCGGATTCAGTACCATAGTGCACCGCATTGGAGTAAAGATTATCCAGAACGCTCATTAATAGCATGGGTTCAGCCAGGCAGGTCAGCGCATTCAGCTCCACCCCGGTATGCATCATTTTAGCTCTTGCCGGCAAGCTATGGGCGGAGATCACCATATCCACCAGTGGCTCAATCTCCACCTCTTCCAGTACCACCGTCCCGTCAGCCAGCTTGCGGTTGTAATCCAGAAGCTGCTCGATCAGCTTTTGCAGGTTGCGGCTGCTGGCGTCCAGAATGTCGACAATCTCTTTCTGCTCCGGCGTAAGCGGCCCTGCCACCTCGTCCGCCAGCAGCTCCGTTCCTTCACGCATGCTGGCCAGCGGGGTTTTCAGCTCATGGGAAATATGGCGCAGGAACTGATGACGCTGGGATTCCAGCCACGCCAGGCGCTCGGATAGCCAGATAATGCGCTGACCGACGGATCGCAGCTCGCGCGGGCCTTTAAAGGCAACCGTATCCCCGAGCGATTTCCCCTCCCCCAGGCGGTTGATCATACGCTGAATACCCTTTACCGGGCCGATGATCATGCGGGTAAAGAGCAGCACCAGCCCGAGGCTCACCAGGAACAGCACCAGCGCCTGCCAGCCAAAGAACTGGCCGCGCTCGGCAATCTCCTGCTGCAGCTGCTGGCCGCGAGAGAAAATGACCGTGCGCGTTGACTGCACCATTTCGGTATTGGCGGCGGCGAATGCCTCAAGGCGCGCGGCGGCAGCCGCATCCGGGCCGCTGTTCTGGCACTGCAGCTGCGCGAGATCGTTCAGATCCTGACGTAACGCCTGATACAGCCTGTCGTCCGGCAGCACGCCCGCGTGGGCATCCAGCATTTCGCTGTAGCGCTTGCGCTGGCTCTGGTAGACCTTCTCCAGCGTCCGATCGTCGAGCACGCAGTACTGACGATAGCTACGCTCCATCTCCAGCGCGGCGTTGGTCATCGCTTCACTGCGTCTGGCATCGATAAGCGTGGTGCGGTTCGTCAGCGCCGCCTGGGCACTCAGCGCGTTGAGGCTCTGCCATGCCTGCCAGGCGAGGATCAGCAGCGGCAGCAGGATCAGCAGAAAGGCCATCATCACGAGCTGTCGCAGGGAGCGGGGAAAAACGGGCCAGCGTTTCAACGCATTACTCTCTTCATGGGGGTTTACGGAGAGCGTAACTGAGTCTGCCCTTCAGATACAACAAAGCCGGGTAAAAACCCGGCTTTGTTATGGAATAAGGCGGTGCCTAACTCGACGTTTCGCCCTGGCCTGATAAAGCATCGCTATGATCAGTAGTTGGACGGCAGGCACCTTTTTGTGCGTCATTCGAAGTTTATGTAGCACGTCCCGAAGGGGCTGACATAAGAAGGTGAATGAGCCACTGGTTAATATTATGCAACACCCATGCCAGAATGCAAAACAAAATATTAACACATTGAAATATATATCTTTTATTCGTTTGATCTATTTGTTGTGCGCTGAATGATTTTCAGGCTAAGTGTCGCTATTAAGCAACACCTTAACGGGAACCTGTCCTGCCATATATAAATCAATGAGTTAAGTGTCTCCATTTGGAGACACCCCTATACCATCTTTGTCGCAATTTTGCGACACGCATAAAAAAACCCGGTGGCGCTACGCTCACCGGGCCTACAAAGTACCTGCTTTACATCTTAACCCAGCTGTTTACGCGCGTTGCGGAAGATACGCATCCACGGGCTGTCCTCGCCCCAGTTTTCCGGGTGCCAGGAGTTGCTGACGGTACGGAACACGCGTTCAGGGTGCGGCATCATGATGGTCGCGCGACCGCTTTCGCTGGTCACCGCCGTAATACCATTGACGGAGCCGTTCGGGTTCGCCGGATAGGTTTCCGTGACCTTGCCGAAGTTATCGACAAAGCGCAGCGCCACCAGGCCTTTGCTCTCGAGCTGCGCCAGATGGGCCGCATCGCGCACTTCTACCTGACCTTCGCCGTGGGAAACGGCGATTGGCATCTGAGAGCCAACCATCCCCTGCAGCAGCAGAGACGGGCTCTGAGTCACTTCAACCAGACTGAAGCGCGCTTCGAAGCGGTCGGACTGGTTGCGCACAAAGCGTGGCCAGGCTTCGCTGCCCGGGATCAGCTCGCGCAGATTAGACATCATCTGGCAGCCGTTGCACACGCCCAGCGCCAGGGTTTGCGGACGATGGAAGAAGGTCTCGAACTCGTCGCGCACGCGGCTGTTAAACAGAATGGACTTCGCCCAGCCTTCGCCTGCGCCCAGCACGTCACCGTAGGAGAAACCGCCGCACGCCACCAGCGCATGGAAATCTTCCAGACCGGTACGCCCGGCCAGCAGGTCGCTCATGTGGACGTCGATAGCGTCAAAGCCCGCGCGGTGGAAGGCCGCAGCCATCTCAACGTGGGAGTTAACGCCCTGCTCGCGCAGCACGGCCACTTTCGGACGCGCGCCGGTCGCAATGTACGGCGCAGCGATATCTTCGTTGATGTCGAAGGAGAGCTTCACGTTCAGGCCAGGATCCTGGTCATTCGCTTTCGCGTTATGCTCCTGATCGGCGCATTCCGGGTTATCGCGCAGGCGCTGCATCTGCCAGGTGGTTTCTGCCCACCACATGCGCAGCGTGGTGCGGCTTTCGCTGAACACGGCGTGACCGTCGGCCTCAATGACGAAGCGGTCGCCCTGAACGGCTTTCCCCAGATAGTGGACGCAGTCTGCCAGACCGTGCTTCGCCAGAATCGCTTCCACCGCCTCGCGGTCTGCGGCGCGAACCTGAATCACCGCACCCAGCTCTTCGTTAAACAGCGCCGCCAGGCGGTCTTCGCCAAGCGTTGCAATGTTCGCTTCCACGCCGCAGTGGCCGGTGAAGGCCATCTCTGCCAGGGTCACCAGCAGGCCGCCGTCGGAACGGTCGTGGTAGGCCAGCAGCTTGCGCTGTGCCACTAGCGCCTGAATTGCGTCGTAGAAGCCTTTTAGCTGCGCCACGTCGCGCACGTCGGCTGGCTTGTCGCCAAGTTGACGGTAAACCTGCGCCAGTGCGGTGGCGCCCAGCGCGTTGTGGCCTTTACCCAGGTCAATCAACAACAGGGCGTTATCTTCGGTCGCCAACTGCGGCGTAACGGTATGGCGTACGTCTTCTACACGGGCAAACGCGGTGATCACCAGCGACAGCGGAGACGTCATCTCGCGCTGCTCGTTACCCTCCTGCCAGCGGGTTTTCATCGACATGGAGTCTTTACCCACCGGAATGGTCAGGCCGAGGGCTGGGCACAGTTCCTCACCCACCGCTTTCACGGCTTCATACAGGCCAGCGTCTTCACCAGGGTGACCGGCTGCCGCCATCCAGTTCGCGGAAAGTTTGATACGTTTGATGTCGCCAATCTGCGTCGCCGCAATGTTGGTCAGCGCTTCACCGACCGCCAGTCGTGCAGAGGCGGCGAAGTCCAGCAGCGCGACCGGGGTGCGTTCACCCAGCGCCATCGCTTCACCGTAGTAGCTGTCGAGGCTCGCGGTGGTCACGGCGCAGTTCGCCACCGGGATCTGCCACGGGCCAACCATCTGATCGCGGGATACCATACCGGTCACGGTACGGTCGCCAATGGTCACCAGGAAGGTTTTCTCTGCCACAGCAGGCAGGTGCAGCACGCGGTTGACCGCTTCCGCCACGGTAATGCCCTGGCGATCCAGCGCTTTGCCCGCTGCTTTACGGGTTGTTACGTCGCGGGTCATCTTCGGCGTTTTACCGAGCAGCACGTCCAGCGGCAGATCGATCGGCTGGTTGTCGAAATGGGTGTCGCTCAGAGTCAGGTGCTGCTCTTCGGTTGCTTCACCGATCACGGCATACGGCGCGCGTTCGCGGCGGCACAGTTCGTCAAACAGCGGCAGCTGGTCGGCCGCAACCGCCAGCACGTAGCGCTCCTGGGATTCGTTACACCAGATTTCGAGCGGGCTCATGCCCGGCTCATCGCTCAGAATATCGCGCAGGTTGAAACGGCCACCGCGACCACCGTCGCTCACCAGCTCCGGCATGGCGTTGGACAGGCCGCCCGCGCCCACGTCGTGAATAAAGAGGATCGGGTTGGCATCGCCCAGCTGCCAGCAGCGGTCGATCACTTCCTGGCAGCGACGCTCCATCTCAGGGTTGTCACGCTGCACGGACGCGAAGTCAAGATCCGCATCAGACTGGCCGGAGGCCATAGAAGAGGCCGCACCGCCGCCCAGACCGATGTTCATCGCCGGGCCGCCCAGCACTATCAGCTTCGCGCCGACGACGATCTCGCCTTTCTGCACGTGATCGGCACGGATGTTGCCGATCCCGCCCGCCAGCATGATCGGTTTGTGGTAGCCACGCAGCTCTTCGCCGTTGTGGCTGTCCACCTTCTCTTCGTAGGTACGGAAGTAACCGTTCAGCGCCGGACGACCAAATTCGTTGTTAAACGCCGCGCCGCCCAGCGGGCCTTCGGTCATGATATCCAGCGCGGTCACAATGCGCTCTGGCTTGCCGAAATCTTCTTCCCACGGCTGTTCAAAGCCAGGGATGCGCAGGTTAGAAACGGAAAAGCCGACCAGACCCGCTTTGGGTTTCGCCCCACGCCCGGTCGCCCCTTCGTCACGGATTTCGCCGCCGGAGCCGGTTGCCGCACCCGGCCACGGAGAAATGGCCGTCGGGTGGTTGTGGGTTTCCACTTTCATCAGAATATGCGCAGGCTCCTGATGGAAGTCATAGCGCCCTGCTTCGCGATCGGCGAAGAAGCGGCCCACCTCGGAACCTTCCATCACCGCGGCGTTGTCTTTATAGGCAGACAGCACGTGGTCAGGGGTTTGTTCCATGGTGTTTTTGATCATTTTGAACAGCGACTTCGGCTGCTGTTCGCCGTCGATAATCCAGTCGGCATTGAAAATCTTATGGCGGCAGTGCTCAGAGTTGGCCTGCGCGAACATGTAGAGTTCGATGTCGTTCGGGTTGCGGTTGAGCTTAACGAACGCGTCCTGCAGGTAGTCAATTTCGTCTTCTGCCAGCGCCAGACCGAGACGCAGGTTGGCGTCAATCAGCGCCTGGCGGCCCTGCCCCAGCAGGTCCACGCTCTGTACCGGCGCAGGCTGATGATGGGAGAAAAGCTTCTGTGCGTCATCAAGAGAGGCAAACACGCTCTCCATCATGCGGTCGTGCAATTCAGCCGCAACCGCCTGCCACTGCGCGTCGCTCAGGGTAGAGGCTTCGACGTAGTACGCTACGCCGCGTTCCAGACGGTTAATCTGGCTCAGGCCGCAGTTGTGGGCAATGTCGGTGGCTTTGGAAGACCAGGGGGAGATGGTGCCCGGACGCGGCGTCGCAAGGATCAGTTTGCCGGTTGGCGTATGGCTGCTCAGATTTGGGCCATACTTGAGCAGGCGTTCCAGCTGTACGCGCTCCTCTGCATTCAGGGGGGCATTCAGGTCAGCAAAATGGACATACTCAGCGTAAATATTGCTTACCGGAAGGTCGGCCGCCTGAAAACGTGCCAGCAGTTTGGTAATACGGAAGGCAGACAGTGCAGGCGAACCACGCAGAATTTCCATCATAAGTCTCTCGTCTTCGAAGCGCCGGGGCGCTTACAGTGTGCGCAAGGGGGGAAAACGGGCGTCATTATAGAGAATCCTGAGCGCCGACGAAACCGTTTGCGTCGAAATAAAATCGACTTCAGCGTTTAACAATAGATGTGACCTGTCTCTCTAATTGGTTGCCAAGTGGCGCAAGTTTACGCAAAATGCCGCTCATTCAATGACAAACCTTATGATTAACATGGCTACAGCAGACTGAGGCAACCGGCGTCGCAGAGAATTAACTAATTGAAAAAATTAAAGATTAATTATCTGCTCATCGGCATTGTAACGTTGCTGCTGGCAGTGGCCCTCTGGCCTTCCATCCCCTGGTTCGGCAAAGCCGAAAATCGTATCGCCGCCATTCAGGAGCGGGGGGAACTGCGCGTCAGTACCCTCAACTCTCCGCTGATTTACAGCGACATCAACGGCAAAATTATTGGTCTGGATTATGAGCTGGCGCAGCAGTTTGCCGATTATCTGGGCGTGAAGCTTAAAATTACCGTCCGCCAGAACATCAACCAGCTGTTTGACGACCTGGACAACAACAACGCCGATATCCTCGCTGCCGGGCTGGTCTATAACAGCGAGCGCAGCAAGAACTACCAGCCGGGCCCGACCTACTACTCCGTTTCCCAGCAGCTGGTTTATCGCGTCGGGAGCCTGCGCCCGCGTACGCTTGCCTCGATCAACGCGCAACAGCTGACGATTGCTCCCGGCCACGTAGTGATTGACGACCTGCGTGAGTTAAAGGAGAAAAAATACCCGGATCTGAGCTGGACGGTTGACCCTAAACTCGGCACGACGGAGCTGCTGGAGCAGGTCAAAGATCAGAAACTGCCCTACACCATCGCCGATTCGGTGGCGATCAGCCTGTTCCAGCGGGTGCATCCTGAAATCGCCGTGGCGCTGGACGTGACGGACGAACAGCCGGTGACCTGGTTTACCCATCTGGATGATGACCAGACCCTCTCGGCGGCCATGCTGGATTTTTATAACACCATCAATGAAGACGGCACGCTGGCGCGACTTGAGGAGAAGTACCTCGGCCACGGGGATGACTTTGACTACGTTGACACCCGCAGCTTCCTGCGCGCGGTTGACAGCGTCCTGCCTGACCTGCAGCCGCTTTTCGAAAAATATGCCCAGGAGATTGACTGGAAACTGCTGGCGGCTATCTCGTACCAGGAGTCCCACTGGGACACTCAGGCCACGTCGCCAACGGGCGTACGCGGACTGATGATGTTAACCAAAAATACCGCGCTGAGCCTGGGCGTTAACGACCGTACCGATGCGGAACAGAGCATCAGCGGCGGGGCGCGCTACCTGCAGGATATGATGGCTAAAGTCCCGGAAACCGTGCCGGAAGAGGAACGGATCTGGTTTGCGCTGGCGGCCTACAACATGGGCTACGCGCACATGCTTGACGCGCGGGCTCTGACGGCGAAAACGAAGGGAAACCCGGACAGCTGGTCAGACGTAAAACAGCGCCTGCCGCTGCTGAGCCAGAAGCCATGGTACAACAAGCTGACGTATGGCTACGCGCGCGGACATGAAGCCTACGCCTACGTGGAAAATATACGTAAGTATCAGATTAGCCTGGTCGGCTATCTGCTGGAGAAAGAGAAAGAGGCAACAGAGGCAAAACAGCTGGCGGAAAGTTATCCGGTTGTGGCGCCGGACGAGCTTAATCATCCGACAACTTCAATTCTGCCTTTTGTTGCTTTTTCTGCTGACGGCGCATTCGAAAGAAATCGCTTAATAGCCCCGAACACTCTGGTGCAAGTACCCCACCGATAGTCTGCACCTGATGATTCATTCCTGGATGACCCAGCACGTCCATCAGTGAACCGGCCGCACCGGTTTTTTCATCCCGCGCTCCAAACACCAGGGTACCGATTCGGCTGTGCACCATCGCCCCGGAGCACATCACGCAGGGTTCAAGGGTGACGTACAGGGTGGTATCAAGCAGACGATAGTTTTGCAGCACCAGCCCGCCCTGACGAAGCGCCATAATTTCGGCATGCGCGGTAGGATCGTGGCGGCCAATAGGACGGTTCCACCCTTCCCCAATCACCCGGTTGTTATGAACCAGCACCGCGCCCACGGGCACTTCGCCCTCGTCCCAGGCCCGTTGAGCCAGCGCCAGCGCGTGGCGCATCCAGTATTCATGATTGTGTTCTGAGGTGGACAAGGGCTGATACTCCAGTCTAAAAGCGGGCGGCATTATACACAGCCCTTATAGATAAGACTATTCGAGTTGCTGAAGTTCACCGAGGGGAGTAACGCGCCAGCGGTGCTGGCAAAAATAGAGCAGCGGGTTGTCCTGCTTGCTGTCGCTGTAGCCGCTGTAAAGACGCAGCGGCGTGCCGATGCGTTTTTCCAGCTGGACCACTTTTTCATGCCCCAGACAGCGCATCGTCAGGACCCAGCCGCCGTAGCCGCGGGAAATTTGCGTGGCGATAAGATTTACGCGCGGCAGCCAGGGGGTATCAAAGTAGACCAGCTCCACCAGCGTCTGCGGGGAGCCGGTAATCAGCCAGATATCGGCATCGTTGGCGTCAAGATAGCTGGTCAGGCGCGCCTGCACCACGGGAAACGCGGCAACGTGGCCGCGGAACCAGAGAGCGAACTCCTTTTCGAGCTGTTTGAGCCGCGCTTCGCTGTGGCCAAACGTACATCCCCACAGCAGCAGGCTCATCGGCCAGCGCGCCGCCCGGCCTTTTACCAGCAGCGCGATGCCAATGAGGGGTAAGAGCGGTAAGACGAGCAGCGCGTTCAGAGGCTGACGCCGCAGCAGGTAGCGCATAAACGTACCAAACATATCCTGCTGATGCAGCGTTCCATCCAGATCGAAAAAGACAACGCGACGCTCGTGATTGGCCAAACCTTACTCCTCTGGGTCGTTGAATCCTAACAGCCAGGTAAACAGGAACCCGGCGATCACCGCTACTAAATAGCCTAACAGATAGAGCATGACTTTTCCGGTCACGATGGTTAATGCCAGCGGTAAACCGGAGAGACCAAAGGTGATAACGGTGGCGACTTTCCAGTAGCTGATGAGTGCCCCGCCTACCGCGCCCCCCAGACAGGCCGCAAGGAACGGTTTACCCAGCGGCAGCGTGACGCCGAATATCAGCGGCTCGCCAATGCCGAGCAGCCCGACCGGCAGCGCCCCTTTAATCACTTTTTTCAGGCGCGCGTTGCGGGTTTTCATCAGGACGGCAATCGCTGCCCCCACCTGCCCGACGCCCGCCATCGAGAGAATAGGCAGCAGCGCGTTATAGCCGTGCGCCTGCACCAGCTCGACGTGGATCGGCACCAGCCCCTGATGCAGGCCGGTCAGCACCAGCGGCAGGAAGGTACCTGACAGCACCGCCCCCACCAGCAGGCCGCCGCGGTCGATAGCCAGAGACGCGCCGTGGGCGATGGCGTCAGAGATCCAACCGCCTAACGGCTGGAGGGCCACAATCGCTATGCTACCGGTGATCAGCGTGGTGAGCAGCGGGTTGAGGATCAGCTCAATCGAGCCGGGCAGAACCGCGCGCAGCCGCTTCTCGATCCAACACATCAGGATGACCACCAGCAGCACCGCGATCACCCCGCCGCGGCCAGGCTGGAGCGCCTCACCAAACAGCGTGATCTGCGCCAGCTGCGGGCTGGAGAGAATGCCCGCCATCACCCCGCCCATCGCCAGCGAGCCGCCAAACACCTTCGCGGTATTGACCCCGACCAGGATGTTCATAATGGCAAACACCGCGCTGCCGAAGATCCCGAGAATGCCCAGCAGGTTCGGATACTGCGTGGCAAAATCCCCGACGATATCTGGCCGCTTAAGGATGTTGATGATCCCGGTGATCAAGCCGGAAGCTATAAACGCCGGGATCAGCGGGATAAAGACGTTTGCCAGCTGTCGCAGCGCATCGCTCATGGGAGCTTTGTATTTGGCCTTCGCCTGCGCTTTGGTGCGTTCAGCGTCGTCAACCGTCACGCTTGCACCGCCGACCATCAGCGCGCGCATGGCATCGACAACCTGCGCCGCCTTGCCCGGCCCGACGATCAGCTGGTGTTGCTGCCCCTGTTTCACGTAGCCACTGACGCCGGACAGCTTCTTCAGGCCCGGCACGTCAAGCTGATCGTCGTTATGCACCTCGACGCGCACGCGCGTCATGCAGTTTTCCAGACGCTGAATATTTTTCTCCCCGCCTATCCCCTGCAGGATATCGCTGGCGAGCGCTGCTGTTTTGTCCATAAACGCCTCTGCTAGTTTTCTAAAGCCGCCCGTAAGAAGCCGTTGTGCGCGTCGAGTTTGGCTCGCGCGGCCGCCGCGTCCAGCCCGCTTAAGATCATTAAAATGGCCGGTTTAACCTCGTGATCGGTCTGCCTGAGCACCGCTTCTGCCTCTTCACGGCCCGCGCCTGTCGCCTCCATCACCATGCGGCAGGCTCTGTCCACCAGCTTGACGTTGGTGGCCTGCATATCGACCATCAGGTTCTGGTAGACCTTTCCGAACTTCACCATCGCACCGGTGGAGATCATATTGAGCACCAGCTTTTGCGCGGTCCCGGATTTCAGGCGCGTGGAGCCGGTGAGCGCTTCCGGCCCAACGACCGGAGAGATGGCGATAGCGGCCACCTGCGCAATCGGCGAGCCGGGGTTGCAGGAGATGGCGACCGTCGTGCAGCCGGTCCGGTTGGCGTATTCCAGGCCGCCAATGACGTACGGCGTGCGCCCGGATGCCGCCAGGCCGACCACCAGATCGTTCGCCGTCAGGTTCAGATCCTTCAGGTCATCCTCACCCAGCTGTTTGTTGTCCTCCGCCCCTTCAACGGCCTTCAGCAGCGCGCCGGGACCACCTGCAATCAGGCCAACCACCAGGCCGTGCGGAACGCCAAAGGTGGGCGGACATTCCGAGGCATCCAGCACCCCGAGACGCCCGCTGGTACCGGCCCCCATATAGATAATGCGACCACCGGCCTTAAGAGATTCCGCCGCCGCATCGACCGCTTTCGCCACCTCTGGCAATGTCTCTTTCACTGCCTGCGCGACCAGCGTATCCTGTTGATTAAAGCGGTTAACCAGCTCCAGGGTGGAGAGCGCATCCAGATCCATGGTTTGCGGGTTACGCGTTTCAGAAACAAGTGAGCCAAGATTCATTTTTTGTACCTCAAGAATTTTTAATTCATAATAATCACACTATAATGGAATATAAAATTCATTCAGGCGAGCAGAATTCGTTTTTGCGCAGACAATCACATTTCCGCCGGGAGTACTTATGAACTGTTTAATTCGCATTCGCCAGCGCTACGCCGGCTTTGCTCAAAGCGACAAAAAGCTGGCGGATTTTCTGCTTTCTCAGCCCGATCGCGCCCGCCACCTCAGCTCACAGCAGCTGGCAAGCGAAGCTGGAGTGAGCCAGTCAAGCGTGGTGAAATTTGCCCAGAAGATCGGGTTTAAGGGTTTTCCCGCTCTTAAGCTGGCAATCAGCGAAGCGCTGGTGAGTAACCCGAATCCGCAGTCCATGCCGGTGCATAACCAGATCCGCGGCGATGACCCGATGCGTCTGGTTGGGGAAAAGCTGATCAAGGAGAACGTGGCGGCCATGCACGCCACGCTGGACGTGAATACCGAAGAGAAATTACTGGAAAGCGTGGCGATGCTGCGGGCGGCGCGGCGTATTATTTTGACCGGTATTGGCGCGTCCGGTCTGGTGGCGCGTAATTTTGGCTGGAAGCTGACTAAAATCGGTTTTAACGCCATCGTCGAGCAGGATATGCACGCCCTGCTGGCGACCGTGCAGGCGATGGATCCTGACGATATGCTGCTGGCCATCTCCTACTCCGGCGAGCGCCGCGAGATCAACATGGCGACCGACGAAGCCCTGCGCGTCGGCGGCAAAATTCTGGCGATCACCGGCTTTACGCCTAATGCGCTGCAGCAGCGGGCAACGCGCTGTTTATATACCATTGCCGAAGAGCAGGCCACGCGCAGCGCGGCAATTTCGTCCACCAGCGCACAAATGATGCTGACGGACCTGCTGTTTATGGCGCTGGTACAGCAGGATCTGGAGCGCGCGCCTGAGCGCATTCGTCACAGCGAAGAACTGGTAAAGAAACTGGTTTGACGCGTATAATGCCCGCCCAGTTTGTGTTGTTTCTGAGAATTTCCTGATGGCGCTGTTAATTACCAAAAAATGCATCAATTGCGATATGTGCGAACCCGAATGCCCGAACCAGGCGATTTCGATGGGCGACAGCATTTACGAGATTAACAGCGACCGCTGCACGGAATGCGTCGGCCACTATGAGACGCCGACCTGCCAGAAGGTGTGCCCGATCCCCAACACTATTCTGAAGGATCCGACACACGTCGAGAGCGAAGAGCAGCTGTGGGATAAATTTGTCCTGATGCACCACGCGGACAAAATTTAGCTTTCGATAATCACCGTCGCGCTGGCATAGTGGCGTTCATCTGCGATCGTCACGTGCATATGATTCACCCCCAGCTTCTCCGCCAGCTTTTGCGCTTCACCCCACAGACGCAGGCTCGGTTTGCCCAGCTCATCATTAAAAACTTCGAACTGGTTAAATGCCAGGCCGTTACGAATGCCGGTCCCGAAGGCCTTGGCTGCCGCCTCTTTTACCGCAAAGCGCTTTGCCAGAAAACGCACCGGCTGCTGGTGCGCCTCCCAGATGGCCCATTCGTTATCGCTCAGCACGCGCCTTGCGAGGCGATCGCCGCTCCGGGCGATCACCGCTTCAATGCGGGCTATTTCGACGATATCGGTGCCTAAGCCCAGAATGGCCATTACTGACGCGCTTCCAGCATCAGGCGTTTCATCTCTGAAACCGCCTCTTTCAGGCCGCTCATCACCGCGCGGCCAATAATGGCGTGGCCGATGTTCAGCTCGTGCATTTCCGGCAGGGCGGCAATGGCCTTCACGTTGTGGTAGGTCAGGCCGTGACCAGCATTAACCTTCAGTCCCAGGCTCGCGGCGTAGGTGGCCGCTTTGGCGATACGCTCCAGCTCTTTGGCCTGCTCGGCATCGTTTTTAGCATCGGCATAGCAGCCGGTGTGAATTTCGATATACGGCGCGCCCACGTCGGCTGCCGCTTTAATCTGCACGAAATCGGCGTCGATAAACAGAGAAACCAGGATACCGGCATCCGCCAGGCGCTTGCAGGCATCGCGCATTTTGTCCTGCTGCCCCGCCACGTCCAGTCCACCTTCGGTGGTCACTTCCTGGCGTTTTTCCGGCACCAGGCAGCAGAAGTGCGGTTTGGTCTCGCAGGCAATGGTCAGCATCTCTTCGGTGACCGCCATCTCCAGATTCATACGGGTGTCCAGCGTCTGACGAAGAATGCGCACGTCGCGGTCGGTAATGTGGCGGCGGTCTTCACGCAGGTGAACGGTAATGCCGTCGGCACCAGCCTGTTCAGCGATAAACGCCGCCTGAACCGGATCGGGATACGCCGTGCCGCGCGCGTTGCGCAGGGTGGCGATGTGGTCGATGTTGACGCCTAACAGTAATTCAGCCATGACAATCCTCGGTTTTCTTTCTGATGCTGTGGTCTAACGTTTGGGCATAAACTGCCTGAATAATTCGCGGCTCTTTAAGGGCTTGCCGCCAAGATACGGCTTGAGGGCAATCCGGGTAAAGCGTTTTGCTGCGCGCAGGGTGTCGGCGTCCGGAAACTCGCGTTCATAAAGCGCTCTGAGCTGGCGTCCGGTAAAAGTACTGTTATCAACGACGACGCTGGCAATAAAACCTTTTTCTTCGCGGTAGCGGTAGGTCATGGTGTCTTCCACCTCATCACCGCTGCCTGCGCAGTGCAGAAAATCCACGCCGTACCCGAGGTGGCCCAGCAGCGCCAGTTCGAAACGACGCAGGGCGGGTTCGGGCGTGCCGGTCGCACCCGCCAGTGCCTGGATACAGTGCAGATAATCGAAGAAAAGTTCCGAGAAGCGAGTCTCATGTTCAAGGACGCGGGAGATGAGCTCGTTGACATACAAACCGCTGTAGAGCGTGATGCCAGAAAGGGGAAGCGCCAGAGAGACGGCTTCAGCGCTGCGCAAGGTTTTGACTTCCCCTCGCCCGCCAAAGCGAACCAGCAGCGGCGTAAAAGGCTGTAGGGCACCCTTCAGATTAGAACGTTTGGAACGTGCGCCTTTCGCAACAAGGCGCACGCGGCCCGACTCTTCCGTGAAGACGTCCAGCATCAGGCTGGTTTCGCTCCAGGGACGACTATGGAGAACGAAGGCGCGCTGCCAACCTTCCATTATACTCGTCGTCTTGAGTTACTGATCTTCGCCGTAACCGAGGCTGCGCAGAGCACGCTCATCATCGGCCCAGCCAGATTTCACCTTCACCCACAGTTCCAGATGAACCGGCGCTTCGAACATCTCCTGCATGTCCTTACGGGCTTCGATACCGATGGTTTTGATCTTGGCGCCTTTGTTGCCGATCACCATCTTCTTCTGCCCTTCACGCTCGACGAGGATCAGGCCGTTAATGTCGTAGCCACCGCGCTCGTTGCTCTGGAAACGCTCGATCTCCACCGTCACAGAGTACGGCAGCTCGGCGCCCAGGAAACGCATCAGCTTTTCACGGATGATTTCAGACGCCATAAAGCGCTGAGAGCGATCGGTGATGTAGTCTTCCGGGAAGTGGTGAACCGCTTCTGGCAAGTGCTTACGTACGATGCCCGCGATGGTATCGACGTTCAGGCCGGTCTCAGCAGACAGCGGAACGATATCGAGGAAGTTCATCTGGCTGCCCAGCCACTGCAGGTGCGGCAGCAGGTCAGCTTTTTCCTGCACGTTGTCAACTTTGTTGACCGCGAGGATCACCGGCGTTTTGCCGTCACGCAGCTTGTTCAGTACCATTTCGTCGTCCGGCGTCCAGCGGGTGCCTTCCACAACGAAAATCACCAGTTCTACGTCGCCGATGGAGCTGCTCGCCGCCTTGTTCATCAGACGGTTAATGGCACGCTTCTCTTCCATGTGCAGGCCAGGTGTATCGACGTAGATTGCCTGATACGCGCCTTCAGTATGGATGCCGACAATGCGGTGACGCGTGGTCTGCGCCTTACGCGAGGTGATGGAAATCTTCTGCCCAAGCAGATTATTCAGCAGGGTGGATTTGCCGACGTTCGGACGTCCGACGATGGCAATAAATCCGCAATAGGTTTTTTCTTCGCTCATTCCAGCTCCAGCATTTTTAACGCCTGTTCGGCGGCAGCCTGTTCAGCCTTACGGCGGCTCGAACCTGTGCCCACCACCGGTTCACTCAGGCCACTGACCTGGCAATGGATGGTAAATTCCTGATCGTGCGCTTCGCCACGCACCTGCACCACCAGATAGGATGGCAGCGGCAGATGACGGCCCTGCAAATATTCCTGCAGGCGCGTTTTCGGATCTTTTTGTTTATCGCCCGGGCTAATTTCGTCCAGACGGGTCTGATACCAGTTAAGGATCAGCTTTTCTACGGTCTGGATATCGCTGTCCAGGAACACGCCACCAATTAATGCTTCGACCGTATCGGCAAGAATAGATTCACGACGGAAGCCGCCGCTTTTCAGTTCACCCGGCCCAAGACGCAGACATTCGCCCAGTTCAAATTCGCGCGCGATTTCAGCGAGGGTGTTGCCGCGCACCAGCGTGGCGCGCATGCGGCTCATATCACCTTCGTCCACGCGCGGGAAACGATGATAAAGCGCATTCGCAATCACGAAACTTAAAATAGAGTCACCCAGAAACTCGAGACGCTCATTATGTTTGCTGCTGGCACTGCGATGGGTTAATGCCTGTTGCAACAACTCCTGATGATGAAAAGTGTAGCCCAGCTTCCGTTGAAGCCGATTAATTACGATGGGGTTCATGCGATACCAATAAATGAATGCGTCAAAAATGCAGCACACGAAACCGACCTGAGAAAACCAACGCGGTTTCGTGTGCCGTGGCACCCTTGCAGGGCCAACCTTAAACTTCGGGGGAATATTCTATACACAACGACAGGGGATGTCGTTAGTTCAAAGAGGTTTATCGAGGAAATAATTCACGTAGCCGCGAAATAACGCGGCTACGTGTTCTTTTCCTGAGAATTAATGGATTCCGCCAATACGATTCAGGCGCACGCCGGTCGGCCACTCGCCTTCCTGCTTCTCAAAACTCATCCAGATCGCGGTTGCTTTACCCACCAGATTCGCTTCCGGCACAAAGCCCCAGTAACGGCTGTCCGCGGAGTTATCGCGGTTATCGCCCATCATGAAGTAGTGTCCCGGCGGTACGATCCAGCTGGCCAGCTGCTGACCCGGCTGTTTGTAATACATCCCCACTTGGTCCTGCGCGATTGGCACGGTCAGAATGCGGTGAGTGACATCGCCCAGCGTCTCTTTGCGCTCAACCAGACGAATGCCGTTCTCTTTGGTTTCACCTTTTGGCACCTGGAAGAACCCGCTGGTCGCTTCACCGCCGTTACGACGGGCGAAAGTCTGCACGAAATCACTTGGCTCAACGTTTGAGTAGGTGATTGGCAGCGCGTTTTCACACGCGGTACCGGAGCTGCAGCCCGGCTGAACGGTGACTTCCTTCGCAACCGGATCGTAGGTCACTTTATCCCCCGGCAGACCCACCGCGCGCTTAATGTAATCCAGACGCGGATCGTCCGGATATTTAAACACCACGATGTCGCCACGTTTCGGATGCCCCGTTTCGATCAGCGTTTTCTGGTAAATCGGATCTTTAATGCCGTAGGCAAACTTCTCAACCAGAATAAAATCACCGATCAGCAGCGTTGGCATCATTGATCCCGATGGGATCTGGAACGGCTCATAAATAAACGAACGTACCACCAGCACAATAGCCAGCACCGGGAACACCGACGCGCCCGTTTCCAGCCAGCCCGGTTTCGGGCCAACTTTCTTCAGGGTTTTCGCGTCAAGCGCATCGCCAGTCGCTACCTGCGCGGCAGCCTGACGTTCACGGCGTTTTGGGGCGAAGATAAACTTATCCAGACACCACAGCAGGCCTGTCACCAGCGTAGCGATGACCAGGATCAGGGCAAACATGTTCGCCATGCCAACTCCTTAAAGGTTATTTGCCGTCTTTACCGACATGAAGAATGGCAAGGAATGCTTCCTGCGGCAGCTCAACGTTACCGACCTGCTTCATACGCTTCTTACCTTCTTTCTGCTTCTGCAGCAGCTTTTTCTTACGGCTGACGTCACCGCCATAGCACTTCGCCAGAACGTTTTTACGCAGCTGCTTCACGGTTGAGCGGGCAATGATGTGGTTACCGATGGCCGCCTGAATCGCAATGTCAAACTGCTGACGCGGGATCAGATCTTTCATCTTCTCAACCAGCTCGCGGCCACGGTACGGCGCATTGTCGTTGTGGGTGATCAGCGCCAGCGCATCCACACGCTCGCCGTTGATCAGCACATCCACGCGCACCATGTTGGAGGCCTGGAAACGTTTGAAGTTGTAATCCAGTGACGCATAGCCACGGGAGGTAGACTTCAGACGGTCGAAGAAGTCGAGTACCACTTCCGCCATAGGGATTTCATAGGTCAGCGCCACCTGGTTACCGTGGTAAACCATGTTGGTCTGCACGCCACGCTTCTCAATACAGAGCGTAATAACGTTCCCCAGGAACTCCTGCGGCAGCAGCATGTGACATTCTGCAATAGGCTCGCGCAGCTCGTGAATGTTGTTCAGCGGCGGGAGCTTGGATGGGCTGTCTACGTAGATCACTTCTTTCGAGGTGGTTTCCACTTCGTAGACTACCGTTGGTGCAGTGGTGATCAGATCCAGATCGTATTCACGCTCCAGACGCTCCTGAATGATCTCCATGTGCAGCAGGCCGAGGAAGCCGCAGCGGAAGCCGAAGCCCAGCGCCGTTGAACTTTCTGGCTCATAGAACAGGGAGGCATCGTTCAGGCTCAGCTTGCCGAGCGCATCGCGGAAGTTTTCGTAGTCGTCAGAGCTGACCGGGAACAGACCTGCGTAAACCTGCGGTTTCACCTTTTTGAAGCCTGGCAGCGCTTTGTCTGCCGGGTTACGCGCGCCGGTCAGGGTATCGCCCACTGGCGCGCCGAGGATGTCTTTAATCGCGCAGACCAGCCAGCCTACCTCGCCGCATTTCAGCTCGGTACGGTCAACCTGTTTTGGCGTGAAGATACCCAGACGGTCTGCGTTGTAGACCTGTCCGGTACTCATGACCTTGATTTTGTCACCTTTACGCATGGTGCCGTTTTTGATACGCACCAAAGAGACCACGCCCAGGTAGTTATCGAACCATGAGTCGATGATCAGCGCCTGCAATGGACCATCCGGGTCGCCTTCCGGGGCCGGAATATCACGTACCAGGCGTTCCAGCACGTCGGTCACACCCACACCGGTTTTCGCGGAGCAGCGTACGGCGTCGGTCGCGTCAATGCCGACAATGTCTTCAATCTCTTCCGCCACGCGCTCAGGATCGGCGGCGGGCAGGTCGATTTTGTTCAGAACCGGCACAACCTCGAGATCCATTTCCATCGCGGTGTAGCAGTTCGCCAGGGTCTGGGCTTCAACGCCCTGCCCGGCATCGACCACCAGCAGCGCACCTTCACAGGCCGCCAGCGAGCGTGATACTTCATAGGAGAAGTCAACGTGGCCTGGGGTGTCGATAAAGTTCAGTTGATAGGTTTCGCCATCAGAAGCTTTATAGTCGAGCGTCACGCTCTGCGCTTTGATGGTGATACCGCGTTCGCGTTCCAGGTCCATGGAGTCCAGTACCTGGGCTGCCATTTCACGATCAGACAGGCCACCGCAAATCTGGATAATACGGTCAGACAGCGTCGACTTACCGTGGTCAATGTGAGCAATGATCGAAAAGTTACGTATGTTCTTCATATAGTTAAATAATTATGCCTTACGAATTCCTGGAGGCCGCTGTTCTTAGCCTGACGTTTTTCAGTGCGAAAACGCAGCATTCTACACTACATACCCGCAACCTGGAAATGCACTTAGAGCCAAGCATAGCGCGAAGAAATGGCGTTTTCTTTTTTGAGATGTAAATAATGATAAAGCCCGGTGGATCACCGGGCCTCAGAAGAGAGCGTCTCGACGCGAAGTTGGTCAGGCGCCAGCGCAACGCTCAGAATAACGGGCTGCCACTCATCGCGCGCGGCGAGCTTCGGTGAGATGCCTTTGGCAAGCCAGAATCCCCCTACGCCACCCAAAGCTGCGCCGCACATGGCGGCCACGTCGGTACCAAACAGCATCTGAAAAAGGCCGCCCATGACAAACAGCCCCACCAGCGGGGAGAGATAGACCAGCATCGCGGAACTCAGCAGACTGCCTTCCGTAATGCCCAGTTCCACCTTCTGACCCGCCACCAGCGGCTGTTCGCTCGGCACGGAGATTGTATGCGATGTCTGTGGCCCTAACTTATTCAGCACGCGACTGCCACAACCGGCTCGGGATGCGCAGCTATTGCATGAGGCTTTAACATCACAGCTGACCAGCGCAATACCATTCTGCCACGAGACGACGGTCGCCCACTCTTTAATCATTGTGCGGCCCTGAATTTAATGCTGTCTGAAATGCGCTTCGCCGTCTGCGGAGGTAATTCCCCCACAATCGTGATTTCTGCGTTATCGCGAACCATGGTGCTGACCGTACGACGCCCGGTACGAAGCATTTGTTCAGCGCTGTTTGCCGTTGCGCGGTTGATATTCACCGAGAAGCTGAACAAGCCATCGGAATAGAGGCGTGATTCAACCGGCGTATCAATGGTGGGCAACTGACGACGGCTGCTGGACACTTCGCTAAAGCCTTGCGGTATCCAGGAAGGAACCCAGTTGAAATTAGCGGAGTCCCCTGCAGGAACAGAAAGCAGCGGCGGCAGGCTGGCCTTCGCCAGATTCTGCATGCTGTTGCCAACCTGATTGTTCACGCTGAAGGAGATGACGCGGAACTGTTCAAGCGTCTCGCCGTCGCGGTCGAGCAGGTCCACGCGCATCGGCAGCTTGGTTTCCGCATCAATCCAGACGATATAGCTGTAGCGCGTGCCATCGCGCGCAACCACGCGGATCACTTCACACAGCCTGTCTGCAATACGGGTACGCCCTACCGAAATAAAATCATAGTAAGGGGCAAGTCGTTTGAAGTCGGTATAGATAAGCGACGGTAGAGAATCAACGATATAGTCGCCATTCAGGGTGAAAGGCTCCAGACCGGGCTCGAAATAGCTGATTTCGTTGCCACGCTGGACAACTTCCCGACGCGGGCCATCCATCTGTAAAAGCTGGGCGAGCGGCTGGTTATCAAGACGGGCATGGCGATAGCGTAACGACTCGACGCCCTGCTTGTTGATGCTGATAAATGCCAACTCGTAATTGAGTGACTGGCTGGCCAGATTCATTTGCTGCAACAACGCCCCGGATGAAACATCAGCCGAGGCGTTAGCAGAGAAGAACAGGCTACCCGCCATCAGAGACATGGCGAACCAAAGTTGCTTCATTACTGCGATTGCGTTCCTAAAGTTTGGTTTCCGGGCACCTGCACAGCAGCTTGCTGAGTTTGGGCCTGCTCAAACTGAAGCTGTTCAGAGTGCAGACGACGCTGCAACTCATAATCCTGCAACATCGCATTAATGCGACGGCGCTGCTCCTGAACCTGCTGTTGCTGACCGCCGCTGGCGGAGGCATCAGCCGGTACGCCCAGACTTACCGGGCTGGCTTTGCCCATCATCGGCAGTGTGTTAAACACTGGCGCTTCTGGCTGCTGATTAGTTTCAGACTGAGTATTATAGTGCTGGACGCCAACGATAACTGCAAGCGATACGCATGCAGCCACCCCCATTTGGGTGAGCTGGCTGGCCCACGGACGCACTTTTTGCCAGAACGGCATTTTCTGCCACTGGTGCGGTGCGGGTTGCGCTTCAGGAATCAGCGGAGTGGTCTGATGAACAGGCTCATTCTCGATGGCCGCCATCACGCGGGCTGAGATATCGAAATGGAGAACCTCTCCGGTATCACCGCGCAGCGTGTCACGGATGAGATGGTAACTCTCCCAGGTCTCTTGCATTTCGGGAGAATGAGACAGCTCGTTGAGCAGCTCACTATCCAGCGTCTCACCATCCATTAAAGCGGAAAGTTTTTCTTTCTGCATGCCTAATACCTTTTCCAGTATCCCGCTATCGTCAACGCCTGATAAGCGGTTGAACTTTATTATCAATAGCTTCTCGCGCACGGAAAATTCGTGAACGAACCGTGCCGACCGGACAATCCATGATAGCGGCTATCTCTTCATAGCTCAGACCATCAAGCTCCCGTAACGTAATTGCCATGCGTAAATCTTCCGGGAGTGACTCGATCGTGCGAAAAACAATTTGTCTCAGTTCTTCTGACAACATTAAGTTCTCAGGGTTCGAAATTTCTTTCAGCGCACCGCCACTTTCGAAGTTTTCGGCGTCGATAGCGTCTACATCACTGGACGGCGGACGACGGCCCTGAGCAACCAGGTAATTCTTTGCCGTATTGACAGCAATACGGTACAGCCAGGTATAAAAAGCACTATCTCCCCGGAAAGATTCCAGCGCGCGATAGGCCTTAATAAAAGACTCTTGCACCACATCAGGTACATCACCTGACGGTACATAGCGGGAAACCAGACTCGCCACCTTATGCTGGTAGCGCACCACCAGTAGGTTAAAGGCTTTCTGATCTCCCTTCTGGACCCGTTCAACCAGGACCTGGTCCGTTAACTGCTCGCTCATCCGAGGTAATGTCTCCCCAAACCTAAATTCCACGCGTTATCGAAACGCCACTCTATAACTACCGCACTTTGAGCAAGCACCAGCTTAGAGTGTCTGATCTTCAATAAGTTCCGTAACGCCTTTGTTTTTGTTCATCGCGCCGCAGACCGTTCATTTTCTCTCATTATAAGTCTGTTCACGATACGCACCACTTTCTGACAAGAAACATCTTTTTCCCGCCAGAAGAGTAACGCAACACAGGCTTTATTTCACCACAAAATCTGACGCTAACGATCTGCTTCGCAAAATAATTTCATTTATTTACCCTTCGTTTACCCCTGCCTGCGCGTTTAGTCATTGCAACTTCCCTTAAAAAAAACGTGCGATATCTCGCATTCAGGTGCTATTCTGCCCCAACACTGTTTAGTAAATTAAACAACAATCATGAACACAACACCTGAACTTCATTGTGATGTACTGATCATCGGCAGCGGCGCTGCCGGTCTCTCTCTGGCGCTGCGTCTGGCTGAACATCAGAACGTTATCGTTCTGAGCAAAGGCCCGATAAGTGAAGGCTCCACATTTTATGCTCAGGGCGGCATTGCCGCGGTATTTGACGAGACCGACAGCATTGCGTCACATGTGGAAGATACGCTGATTGCCGGGGCCGGGATCGTGGATGCACACGCGGCAGAGTTTGTCGCCAGCAATGCCCGCCATTGCGTTCAGTGGCTTATCGATCAGGGTGTTTTATTCGATACTCAGGTTCAGCCCAACGGTGAAGAGAGCTACCACTTAACGCGTGAAGGCGGCCATAGCCACCGCCGCATCCTGCACGCCGCGGATGCTACCGGAAAAGAAGTGGAAACCACTCTGGTCAGCAAAGCGCTGAACCATCCTAACATCCGGGTCCTTGAGCGGAGCAACGCGGTTGATCTGATCATTTCCGACAAGATAGGCCTGCCCGGCACGCGTCGCGTGGTGGGAGCGTGGGTCTGGAACCGTAATAAAGAGAAGGTGGAAACCTGTCAGGCGAAGGCTGTGGTGTTGGCTACAGGTGGCGCCTCTAAGGTGTATCAGTACACCACGAATCCGGATATCGCTTCCGGGGACGGTATCGCTATGGCCTGGCGCGCCGGCTGCCGCGTGGCGAATCTCGAATTTAATCAGTTTCACCCCACCGCCCTGTTCCACCCTCAGGCGCGAAATTTCCTGCTGACGGAAGCCCTGCGCGGCGAAGGGGCTTATCTAAAACGCCCTGACGGTACCCGCTTTATGCCGGACTTTGACGCCCGCGGTGAACTGGCGCCGCGTGATATTGTTGCCCGCGCCATCGACCACGAAATGAAGCGCCTTGGCGTGGACTGCATGTATCTCGATATCAGCCATAAGCCGGCAGAATTCATTCGCCAGCACTTCCCGATGATTTACGAAAAGCTGCTCAATCTTGGCATTGATTTAACACGCGATCTGGTGCCCATTGTGCCAGCCGCCCACTATACCTGCGGCGGCGTGATGGTTGACGATCACGGACGCACTGATGTAGACGGTCTGTATGCTATTGGTGAGGTCAGCTATACCGGGCTACACGGCGCGAACCGTATGGCGTCTAACTCGCTGCTTGAATGTCTGGTGTACGGCTGGTCAGCGGCGGAGGACATCACGAAGCGCATGCCTTACGCCCGTGAAACAGAGCGTTTACCGGCCTGGGATGAAAGCCGCGTGGAGAACCCGGACGAGCTGGTAGTGATCCAGCACAACTGGCACGAGCTACGGCTGTTTATGTGGGACTACGTTGGGATTGTGCGCACCACGAAACGTCTGGAACGCGCGTTGCGCCGCATTACGATGCTGCAGCAGGAAATTGATGAATATTATGCCCATTTCCGCGTCTCCAATAATCTGCTGGAGCTGCGCAATCTGGTGCAGGTTGCCGAGCTGATTGTTCGCTGCGCGATGATGCGTAAAGAGAGCCGCGGTTTGCACTACACACTCGACTACCCGGATCCGCTTGCTGAGTCCGGCCCGTCGATACTCGCCCCGCAGGTTTACATAAACAAATAAAACGCCTGGGTCAGAGCCGTGTAATCTTCGGAATAACTCTGGTCTGGCCCACGGATCACCATACGGTCATTAAAACACTCCCCCTCTTTTGGCGAAAGCGCCAGCAGCACGCGGTGCGGCAATCGGCCTTCCGTATCAGAAATGTCGGTTCGCAAACGTAACGTCCAGCCTATCTCCTGCGCGGTAGCGATAAACGTGTTGCCCGTACTTTCTGGCAGCACCACGCAGAAAAAGCCCTCTTCTGAGATAAGTTCAGCCGCGTTGACGAGCAGCGCTTTGTGATCGAGTGAACCGGTATAGCGCGCCTGTTCACGCTCCGGTGTACCACACTCCACGCCGGGCTCGTAGTAAGGGGGGTTGCTGACAATCAGATCGTAACGCGCCGTCTGCTCTGGCGCCCAGGCCAGCACGTCCGCGCACGTAACGGTTATCCGGTCAGCCCAGGGGGACTCGGCCGCGTTTTCACCCGCCTGCCCTGCGGCCTGCGCATCCAGCTCAACGGCATCAATGGTGACATGCTCTTCAGTACGCTGCGCCAGCATCAAGGCCACCAGCCCGCTGCCGGTACCGATATCAAGAATACGCTTAACACCTGCGACAGGTGCCCATGCTCCCAGTAAAATGCCGTCTGTACCGACTTTCATGGCACAGCGATCGTGAGCGACAAAAAATTGTTTAAACGTAAAACCATCGCGGCGCAGCTGCGCTTTGAGTTGAGACATGTCAGGGCAACCTTCTAAGTGAAACTGGAGTAGCATAGGGGAAAGCGAAGTGGCCGCAAAGCGATATCCATACAAACAGATGAAGATTACAGCCGTAACGTCTATAATCAGCGCCCCACACAGAGGTAGAACATGACTGTAACGACTTTTTCCGAACTTGAACTCGATGAAAGCCTGCTCGATGCTCTTGAGAGCAAAGGCTTTACACGCCCGACCGCCATTCAGGCAGCGGCCATTCCGCCTGCGCTTGAGGGCCGCGATGTGCTCGGTTCTGCGCCAACCGGCACGGGGAAGACAGCAGCCTATTTGCTGCCTGTGTTGCAGCACCTGCTCGACTTTCCACGTAAAAAATCTGGCCCGCCGCGTATTTTGATCCTGACGCCTACGCGCGAGCTGGCCATGCAGGTTGCCGATCACGCGCGTGAACTCGCGGCGAATACGCATCTGGATATCGCCACCATCACCGGCGGCGTTGCGTATATGAACCACGCCGAAGTGTTCAGCGAAAACCAGGACATCGTCGTCGCGACGACGGGCCGCCTGCTGCAGTATATTAAAGAAGAGAACTTCGACTGCCGCGCGGTAGAAACGCTGATCCTCGACGAAGCGGACCGCATGCTGGACATGGGCTTTGCGCAGGATATCGAGCATATTGCAGGTGAAACGCGCTGGCGTAACCAGACGATGCTGTTTTCTGCCACCCTTGAAGGGGATGCGATTAAAGACTTCGCAGAGCGTCTGCTGGAAGATCCGGTGGAAGTCTCTGCGACGCCATCCACGCGAGAGCGTAAAAAGATCCACCAGTGGTATTACCGTGCGGACAACCTTGAGCATAAGGTTGAGCTGCTCAAGCACCTGCTGAAGCAGGAAGACGCCACCCGCACTATCGTGTTTGTGCGTAAGCGCGAGCGCGTGCACGAGCTGGCTGAAATGCTGCGCAACGCCGGGATCAACAACTGCTATCTTGAAGGTGAGATGGCGCAGATCAAGCGTACCGAAGGCATTAAGCGCCTGACCGATGGCCGCGTTAACGTGCTGGTCGCAACAGACGTTGCCGCCCGCGGGATCGACATCCCTGACGTGAGCCACGTCATTAACTTCGATATGCCGCGCAGCGGAGATACCTACCTGCACCGCATTGGCCGTACCGGTCGCGCGGGCCGCAAAGGGATTGCAATTTCACTGGTTGAAGCGCATGACTACCTGCTGCTGCAGAAAATTGGCCGCTATGTTGACGAGCCGCTGAAAGCGCGCGTTATTGATGGCTTGCGCCCAACCACACGTGCGCCGAGTGAAAAAATGACGGGTAAACCGTCCAAGAAAGCGCTCGCGAAACGTGCTGAGAGAAAAGAGAAAGAAAAAGAGAAGCCGCGCGTGAAGCAGCGCCACCGCGATACCAAAAACATTGGTAAGCGTCGTAAGCCAAGCGCTGTCGCGCAGGAAACGAAGACTGAAGAGTAAGAAAAAGCCGGGGTAATCTCCGGCTTTTTTGTTCCACCCCCGTGGCTGAAGCCTTACAGGCTTTCAGTAAAGGTACGGGCGATAACGTCGCGCTGCTGTTCTGGAGTCAGTGAGTTAAAGCGAACCGCATAACCAGACACGCGGATAGTCAGCTGTGGGTATTTTTCCGGGTGCTCAACGGCATCCATCAGCGTTTCGCGGCGCAGCACGTTAACGTTCAGGTGCTGACCCCCTTCAACGCGCACTTCCGGCTGCACTTCCATTGGGATTTCACGGTATTCGATTTCGCCCAGTTTATTCACCGGTACGATTTCATCTTCAGCAAAACCCGCTTTCGCAACCACACAGCGCGCTTCATTTTTCTCGCTGTCCAGCAGCCAGAAAGAGTTGAGCAGATCGTCATTTGCCGCTTTGGTAATCTGGATACCTGTAATCATGTGTTGCCTCCCTTAGGCTACATTAACTGATGCTGGCCTTACGCGGCCAATTGGTAAAACCATTGTTTCTTGTGTGTATATATATCATTCACACCACGGCGATTTATTGATTTAAATCAACAAAAACACCAACCACATAAAGTGTGTGGTTTGAATTTATTGCTTTAGATCAATTTCACACCTCTACCAACTCAACTTAACCTGCATCATTTCAAAATAAATTTAACGACTTAGCACGCATTTCAGCGCGTAATTTTGCTCACAAGCGTTAAACAGGTAAGCTAGTGACAGATTGAGATTCGCAGGAGAGCGACATGACGACACCTTTAGCCTGGCATGACGTGCTGGCAGAAGAAAAGCAGCAGCCTTATTTTATCAATACGCTCAGTACCGTTGCCGCTGAGCGTCAGTCCGGGCAAACGATTTATCCGCCGCAAAAAGATGTATTCAACGCGTTTCGCTATACCGAGTTGAGCGATGTGAAAGTCGTCATTCTGGGCCAGGATCCCTATCACGGCCCTGGACAGGCGCACGGGCTGGCATTTTCCGTACGCCCAGGCGTGGCGATCCCCCCTTCTCTGCTCAACATGTATAAAGAGCTTGAGGGAACCGTGCCCGGGTTTACCCGCCCCAACCACGGTTATCTGGAAAGCTGGGCGCGCCAGGGCGTGCTGTTATTGAACACTGTGCTCACCGTACGGGCGGGCCAGGCGCACTCGCATGCCAGCCTTGGGTGGGAAACCTTTACCGATAAAGTTATCAGCCTTATCAACGAGCATCGTGAAGGGGTCGTGTTTTTACTCTGGGGTTCTCACGCGCAGAAGAAAGGGGCAATTATCGATCGTCAGCGTCATCACGTGTTGAAGGCACCGCACCCGTCACCGCTTTCTGCCCATCGCGGTTTCTTTGGCAGTAATCATTTTGTTCTGGCAAATGAATGGCTGGAAAAACGTGGCGAAACGCCAATTGACTGGATGCCTGTGTTACCGGCAGAGAGCGAGTAGGGTTTGAATGTGCCGGGTCAGGCCCGGCACATAAGAGGCTTATGCCTTATTCTGACGCCACCACTCGGCCAGCAGCACGCCGGTCGCAACGGATACGTTCAGACTTTCCACATTGCCCGTCCCGTCGATGGAGACGCTCAGATCCGAACTGGAGAGCGCCGCATCAGACAGACCATCGCGTTCCTGACCCAACACCAGCACCATCTTGCGCGGCAGCGTCGCTTTAAACAGCGGCGTACCGGCATGGCTGGATGTGGTCACGATGGAATAGCCCGCTTTACGGAACTGCTCGAGGGCATCCAGAACGCTGTCGCCGGTGATCGGCTGTACGTGCTCGGCTCCGCCTTCCGCAGTACGGATCGCGGCGCCGGATTCCAGCAGCGCGGCATCCTGCAGCAGCACGCCCTTCACGCCAAAATGCGCGCAGCTGCGCATCATTGCGCCCAGGTTGTGCGGGTTGCCCACGTCTTCCAGCGCCAGCACGCAGTCATCGGCATCTGCCTGGCTGACCCACTGCTGAACTGTCGTGCCGTTACGTTTTTTAATCAGGAAGCAGACGCCGCCGTGGTGCTCGGTACCGGACGCTTTTGTCAGTTCAGCATCATCAACCACGTGGTAGGCTTTGCGGTTCGCGGCCATCCAGCGCAGCGCTTCTTTAAAGCGCGGGGTCACGCTCTGGATAAACCAGGCGCGGACAATACACTCAGGACGGCTCTGGAACAGCGCCTGGCAGGCGTTCTCGCCATATACACGGGTCTCTTCCGCGCGCTGACGACGCAGCACTTCCGGGTCGATAAAGCTTTTACCGCTGATACCGCCGTGATCGGCTTTTTCCGGCGTCTCATCGCCAGGGGCGCGAGAAACGGTGCGCCACGGAGAGGCGTTATCACGTGAGAAGTCATCACGCGGACGGTCATCGCGCTTGCGATCGTCACGCTTGCGGTCATCACGTTTGCGGTCATCACCGCGGTTATTTCTGTCATCGCGGGCGGGGCGACGGCCACCGTCTGCACGAGAGGACGCTGGACGCCCGCCACCTTTTCCGGTACGCGGATTTTGGGTGCGTTTATCAGAGTCATCATCACTGCGGACATACATCACTTTGACCTTGCCGCTTTTGTTTTTCATTTCGTCGTTCATGCTTTTCTCCACCAGCGCTGCGCGAAGCGCGCAGATTACCCGATGTGCCAGCGCATAGCCATAATTTCGTACAAAAGCCTGTGACTATTGTTCCCATTGAATAAAACGCATTGTCGTTTCATACAGGCTCACTGATAATATGTAACATATCAGAAACATTATCGGCGTTCTGCCGCTGTCCCACGGCTCTATCAGAGGTTAGTTATGAATACCGTATGTGCCAACTGTCAGGCTTTAAACCGCATTCCGGACGATCGGATGGATGACGGTGCGAAATGCGGACGTTGTGGCCATGAATTGTTTGATGGCGATGTCATTAACGCGACGGGTGCTACGCTGGACAAACTCCTCAAGGACGATCTCCCGGTGGTGGTCGATTTCTGGGCGCCATGGTGCGGTCCGTGCCGCAGCTTCGCGCCAATCTTCGAAGATGTGGCCGAAGAGCGCAGCGGAAAAATGCGGTTCGTTAAGGTTAATACCGAGGCCGAACGCGAGTTAAGCGCACGTTTTCGTATTCGCAGTATCCCGACCATCATGATTTTCAAAAATGGTGAAGTGATCGATATGCTCAACGGTGCGGTTCCAAAAGCACCTTTTGATAGCTGGTTAAACGAATCGCTGTAACATTCCCGGGGCACACCTTGTGCCCCGTTCCCGCCTCTGCGAAAATAGGGTTTTTCCTCCATTTCGCCCATGACTGATAACGCTGTCCTTAAATTACGCGCCGAACGCCTTGCGCGCGCGACTCGCCCCTTTCTTGCTCGTGGCAATCGCATACGTCGCTGTCAGCGCTGCCTGCTGCCGCTGAAGGTGTGTCTGTGCGAGACGCTGGCCCCAAGTACTGCGGAGAGCCGCTTTTGTCTGGTCATGTTCGATACCGAGCCGATGAAGCCCAGTAATACGGGGCGTCTTATTGCCGATATTCTGCCGGATACCGCCGCGTTTCAGTGGTCGCGCACTGAGCCACCTCAGGCTCTGCTCGACCTGGTGGCAAGCCCGGACTACCAGCCGATGGTGGTTTTCCCGGCATCTTATGCGGGAGAACAGCGTCAGGTCCTTACCGCGCCGCCATCAGGCAAACCACCGCTGTTTATTATGCTGGACGGTACCTGGACCGAAGCGCGGAAAATGTTTCGCAAAAGCCCTTACCTCGACGCTCTGCCGGTTATTTCTGTCGATCTTTCCCGCGTCTCGGCCTACCGCCTGCGCGAAGCGCATGCTGACGGGCAATACTGCACTGCCGAAGTCGCCATTGCGCTACTGGATTTAGCAGGAGATACCGCTGCAGCTGGCACCCTGGGCAACCATTTCTCATGCTTCCGGGAGCGCTATCTGGCGGGAAAAACCGTTCATAAGGGCAGCATCACAGCAACGGAGACAGAAAGCGTTTAAAATCATCAGGTCGCTTGCATTCACAGGAGGCCTGCATGAGCCAGAGAGGGTTAGAAGCGCTACTCCGTCCTAAATCCATTGCCGTCATCGGCGCATCAATGAAACCGGATCGTGCAGGCTATCTGATGATGCGCAACCTTCTGGCCGGAGGATTTAACGGTCCCGTTATGCCCGTCACGCCGTCTTATAAGGCCGTTCAGGGCGTGCTTGCCTGGCCGGACGTGGAGAGCCTGCCTTTCGTACCGGATCTCGCCGTTCTGTGTACAAACGCCAAACGCAATCCGGAACTGCTGGAGTCACTCGGTAAGAAAGGGTGTAAAACCAGCATTATTCTCTCGTCTCCGCCTGAACAGCAGCCCGAACTGCTGGCCTGCGCCAGCCGATATCAGATGCGCATTCTCGGGCCGAACAGCCTGGGTCTGCTCGCGCCCTGGCAGGGGCTGAACGCCAGCTTCTCCCCGGTGCCGATCCGTAAAGGTAAGCTGGCGTTTATCTCGCAGTCGGCTGCGGTCTCAAACACCATCCTTGACTGGGCGCAGCAGCGTGAAATGGGATTCTCCTACTTCATTGCTCTGGGCGACAGCCTGGATATTGACGTTGACGAACTGCTGGATTTCCTGGCGCGAGACAGCAAAACCAGCGCAATCCTCCTTTATCTTGAGCACCTGAGCGACGCCCGTCGTTTTGTTTCCGCTTCGCGTAGCGCATCGCGCAATAAACCGATCCTCGTTATCAAAAGCGGTCGCAGCCCTGCGGCGCAGCGTCTGCTGCAGTCTCATTCCGGTATGGATCCGGCCTGGGATGCTGCCATTCAGCGCGCGGGGTTGCTGCGGGTGCAGGATACACACGAGCTTTTTTCCGCCGTCGAGACGTTGAGCCACATGCGTCCGCTGCGCGGCGAGAAGTTAATGATTGTCAGCAATGGCGCGGCCCCTGCCGCGCTGGCGCTGGATGAGCTTTGGCTGCGTAACGGCAAGCTGGCCACGCTGGGTGAAGAGACGCTGCAACGCCTCAGAGAGGCGCTTCCGGCAAGCGTGACGCCCGGCAATCCGCTTGATTTGCGCGATGATGCCAGCAGCGATCGCTATATCAGGGCAATCTCCATATTGCTGGACAGCCAGGATTTCGATGCGCTGATGATTATCCACTCCCCCAGCGCGGCCGCGCCGGGCAGTGAAAGCGCGCGGGCGCTGATTGAGGCGATACGAAATCATCCGCGCGGCAAATATGTCACCCTGCTGACCAATTGGTGCGGTGAGTTTTCCTCTCAGGAGGCGCGACGCTTGTTCAGTGAAGCCGGACTGCCAACCTACCGCACGCCGGAAGGCACCATCACGGCATTTATGCATATGGTGGAATATCGCCGCAACCAGAAACAGCTGCGTGAGACACCGGCTTTGCCCGGAAACCTGACGGCGAACACCGTCGACGTTCATCGGCTGTTACAGCAGGCCATTGAAGAAGGCGCGACCTCGCTTGATACGCATGAAGTGCAGCCCATACTGGGCAGCTACGGGATGCAAACTCTGCCAACCTGGATCGCCAGCGACAGCGCTGAGGCCGTACATATAGCCGAACAGATTGGCTACCCGGTCGCCCTTAAGCTTCGTTCCCCCGATATCCCGCATAAGTCTGACGTTCAGGGGGTCATGTTGTACCTGCGTACGGCAACGGAGGTGCAGCAGGCAGCCGATGCCATTTTCGATCGCGTCAAAATGGCCTGGCCGCAGGCCCGGATCCACGGACTGCTGGTGCAAAGCATGGCTCACCGCGCGGGCGCCCAGGAACTGCGGGTGGTGGTTGAACACGATCCTGTCTTCGGCCCGCTCATTATGTTGGGGGAAGGCGGCGTTGAGTGGCGTCCAGAGGAACAGGCCGCGGTGGCGCTACCGCCGCTGAACATGAATCTGGCGCGCTATCTGATCATTCAGGCGATTAAAAGCAAAAAGATCCGTGGCCGCAGCGCCCTGCGTCCGCTCGATATTGCCGGGTTGAGTCAGTTCCTGGTGCAGGTGTCTAACCTGGTTGTAGATTGTGCGGAGATCCAGCGGCTGGATATCCATCCGCTGCTCGCCTCCGGCACTGAGTTTACGGCGCTGGACGTAACGCTGGATATCGCGCCATTTGAAGGGGACAGAGAGAGCCGCCTGGCGATCCGTCCGTATCCTCTGCAGCTGGAGGAGTGGGTCGAGATGAAGAATGGGGAACGCGCCCTGTTCCGCCCTATTCTGCCGGAAGATGAACCGCAGCTGCGTGCCTTTATTTCTCAGGTTACGAAAGAAGATCTCTATTATCGCTACTTTAGCGAAATCAACGAATTTACCCACGATGATTTAGCCAATATGACCCAGATCGACTACGATCGAGAGATGGCGTTTGTCGCCGTTCGACGTTCCGAACGGGGCGATGAGATCCTCGGCGTGACGCGCGCAATTTCTGACCCGGATAACATTGACGCGGAATTTGCTGTGCTGGTGCGCTCCGATCTTAAAGGCCTGGGTCTGGGCAGACGACTGCTGGAAAAACTCATCAGTTATACGCGAGATCACGGATTGTTACGCCTGAATGGCATTACTATGCCGAACAATCGCGGTATGGTGACCCTGGCGCGAAAACTCGGATTTGACGTTGATATTCAGCTGGACGAAGGTATTGTCGCCTTATCCCTCGGCCTGACACCGGCAGACAAACCCGAGTAAGCTACTGGAAATGTTACCCACTTTGGACGGGACTGGTGGTATCATTGTCCGCTTATGTTGTTTGCATGGTACAGACAACCCTTCAATGAACAGAGAAGAAACGCACTGTGATGTTGTCAAAATTTAAGCGTAATAAACATCAACAACACCTTGCTCAACTACCGAAGATTTCTCAGTCAGTTGATGATGTAGAGTTCTTTTACGCTCCCGCTCATTTTCGGGAGACGCTTCTGGAAAAGATTGCCAGTGCCACGCGACGCATTTGCATTGTGGCCCTGTATCTTGAACAAGATGAAGGCGGGCGCGCGATCCTGAACGCGCTCTATGAAGCCAAGCGTCAGCGTCCGGAGCTGGATGTTCGCGTGCTGGTTGACTGGCATCGCGCCCAGCGTGGCCGTATTGGCGCGGCCGCTTCAAACACCAATGCAGACTGGTATTGCCGCACGGCGCAGGAAAATCCTGGCGTCGATGTACCTGTTTATGGCGTCCCGGTGAATACCCGCGAAGCGCTCGGCGTCCTTCATTTTAAAGGGTTCATCATCGATGACAGCGTGCTTTACAGCGGCGCAAGCCTCAATGATGTCTACCTTCATCAGCTCGATAAATATCGCTATGACCGCTACCATCTGATCCGTAATCCTCAGATGGCCGATATCATGTTTAACTGGGTTGATAAAAACCTGGTACATGGCCGTGGCGTTAATCGCCTTGACGATCCCGAGCGCCCTAAGAGCCCGGAAATTAAAAACGATGTTCGCGCCTTCCGCCAGGAGCTGCGCGATGCTGTTTACCATTTTCAGGGCGACGCTAACAACGAAGAGTTATCCGTTACCCCGCTGGTTGGGCTTGGCAAATCAAGCCTGCTGAATAAAACGATCTTCCATCTGATGCCGTGCGCGGAGCAAAAGCTCACCATCTGTACGCCGTACTTTAACCTTCCTGCCGTGCTGGTGCGTAATATCATTCAGCTGCTGCGCGATGGTAAAAAAGTGGAAATTATCGTTGGGGATAAAACGGCGAACGACTTCTTCATACCTGAAGATCAGCCGTTCAAAATCATCGGTGCGCTGCCTTATCTTTATGAAATTAACCTGCGCCGCTTCCTGAGCCGTTTACAGTATTACGTAAACACTGACCAGCTGGTTGTGCGTCTGTGGAAAGATGAAGACAACAGTTACCATCTGAAAGGTATGTGGGTCGACGATGAGTGGATGCTGCTGACCGGTAATAACCTGAACCCGCGCGCGTGGAGACTGGATCTGGAAAACGCGATCCTGATCCATGACCCGCAGCATGAGTTAGCCGCACAGCGTGAGCGTGAACTGGAGTTGATTCGCACGCACACCACGGTGGTTAATCATTACCGCGAGCTGCAGAGCATTGCCGATTATCCGGTGAAAGTTCGCAAGCTGATTCGCCGCTTGCGTCGTATCCGTATTGACCGACTTATCAGCCGAATTCTGTAATGTCCAGGCCCTGTTACCCGCAGGGCTTTTTTATGGAGCCCGTTGATGCGTATTCCTCTGTTACTGAGCGCTTTCTTTCTGACTGGCTGCAGTCATATGGCCAATGATAGCTGGTCCGGTCAGGACAAAGCACAACACTTCCTCGCTTCCGCTATGCTGTCTGCAGCCGGTAATGAGTATGCGCAGCATCAGGGATACAGCCGGGACCGTAGCGCGGCGATAGGGTTGATGTTCTCAGTGGGCCTTGGGGCATCAAAAGAACTATGGGATAGCCGCCCCGCAGGGAGCGGCTGGAGCTGGAAAGATTTCGCCTGGGACGTAGCCGGCGCAACAACCGGCTACGCCGTCTGGCAGATGGCACATTATTAAAGGCGGATACCTTTTCCTTTGCGATGCAGCATCAGCGAGACAATAAACGCCAGCGCTCCCATTACGGTGACATACCAGAAGAAGGTCGTTTCACTGCCCCACGACTTAAGCGATAGCGCGACATACTCTGCCGAACCGCCAAACAGGGCATTCGCGACCGCATAAGAGAGGCCAACACCCAGCGCCCTTACCTGTGCGGGAAACATTTCCGCTTTCAAAATGCCGCTGATTGCCGTGTAAAAACTGATAATAATGAGTGCCACCATGATCAGCGCGAAAGCGGCATACGGCGACGTTGTCTGCTGTAGCGCAGTCAAAAGCGGAACGGTACCCAGGGTGAGCATGCCGCCAAAGATCAGCATGGAGGTGCGGCGACCTATTTTGTCCGACAGCGCGCCGACAATCGGCTGGATAAGCATAAAGACGAGTAACGCCACCGTCATGACGACGCTCGCAACGTTTGCATGCATGCCCGTGGTGTTAACCAGATATTTTTGCATGTAGGTGGTAAAGGTATAGAAACTTAGCGAGCCCGCGGCGGTAAAACCTAACACCATCAAAAATGCTTTGCGGTTTCGCCAGAGCCCCTTCATCGAGCCCGCCTCTTTCAGCGCCCTGACCTCCTGTTGAGAGGTTTCATCAAGCTGACGGCGTAGCCACAGGGCGACAACCGCCAGGGCAGCGCCCATAGCAAACGGGATGCGCCAGCCCCAGGCGTGCAAATCTTCATCGCTAAGGATTTGTTGCAGGATCACCACAACCAGTAACGCCAGCAGCTGTCCGCCAATGAGTGTCACATACTGGAATGATGCATAGAAACCCTTTCGGCCTTCAACCGCCACTTCGCTCATGTATGTCGCACTGGTGCCGTATTCCCCACCGACCGACAGCCCCTGGAACAGACGTGCCAGCAGCAGCAACGCGGGTGCCCATGTTCCGATAGTGTCATATCCGGGCAGGCAGGCAATCACCAGCGAGCCGACGCACATCATGCATACGGAGATGAGCATGGAGGTCTTGCGCCCTTTTCTGTCTGCGATCCTGCCGAACAGCCATCCACCGATAGGGCGCATCAGGAACCCGGCGGCAAAAACGCCTGCGGTTTGCAGAAGCTGAGTGGTGGTATTCCCGGACGGGAAAAAGATATGCGCAAAGTAGAGTGAACAGAATGAATAGACGTAAAAGTCAAACCACTCTACGAGGTTCCCCGAGGAGGCCCCAACGATTGCCCAAACCCGACGACGGGTATCCTTACCTGCCAAATTGGTGTTATCCGTATCTGCACTGGCTACGGTTTCTGTCATTTTAAAATCCCCTGTCTCACATTGCGGGCCATTGCCCACAAACAGTAAAACCGGATTTAAAACGAATCGTTAGGTAAATAAAATGTTTCTAATATGTTTCATTGCGTTTTGTGAACTCGATCAGGTATCGAATTATTAGCGTACGTAGTAATTATCCCCACTTCTGCTGATGCGCCTTTTTTCGCTGCAAATAATCTTCATCTGCACGAATTTTATCCCACCACTTTTTGAAGACCGCGGCGGCTTCGGCTTTTACGGGATCGCAATCCGGCGGTTTGACCTGGCGCTTCTCATCGTACTTTTTACCGCCTTTATGATTGGCGTATCGCCTGGCGCGCGTATAGCCCATCTGAATGAATTTACGCGCCATATCCATACCCACAAAGTCGTTTTGCTGACGATATTCTTCAAACAGGGCGTAAATTTCTTTTGCCGATCGCGCTGCAACTTCAGCATCTTTGTATCGCCAGTGCGGAAGGATCTCGCTTTTGTAAGGTTCCACCATGAGCACACCCTGCTCTCCCCGCCCCACCTGATACAGCTCTGCATGGTCACGGAAATTAATGTTGGCAAAATCTTGTTGGTAATTAAAGGGACGTGTCAAAGCGGCACCATTGTTAAAATCGTTTTAACAATTGTAGGCACGGTCAGGCGGTGCCGCCACCCGGTATTTTCCGGCGCACAAAGCAAAAAACCCCGTACCTTACGGTACGGGGTTCTTCTTAATTGATGCCTGGCAGTTCCC
>NZ_JADBQM010000053.1:0-429 GCF_014895895.1 Enterobacter cloacae complex sp. P14RS | reverse complement strand
GTAAATTAATAATAAAATTGTGTTCATCACTGATTTCATATTGATTATTAAATTCCATAATTTACTCTTGGTTTTTTTGGAGTAAATTCAATGTAAACATCATGCATTTTGCAACCATAAATGACTTGATGCCATTAATTATATATACAATGGCTTTGCCGTTGTTGTTAATAATTATTACGTTCCTGTTTTTGCGAGTCTGGGAATTGGTTGTTGACCATGTATTCCCAGCAATCGATGTTCTTGCTTACAGGTATGATATAAATATGCCTGCTACAATACTAATTAAGGTTATCTTGACGATATTATTTGTATTCATCATATTCTTCATTCTCCAATCAATTTACCCTTATTTTAATTTAGATATTATGCTAAATGACGATTCTGGCTTCACCAAAGGTTTGATAGGTTTTATATCTGCTATTCTAG
>NZ_JADBQM010000052.1:0-727 GCF_014895895.1 Enterobacter cloacae complex sp. P14RS | reverse complement strand
AATGTGGTACTATACTATATATCTCAATAAATAAAGATATTGCAATTGAGAACACCCTTTCACATGAAGAAATTAATATTGATGTACTGAGGAACTTTTTCTTCTCCAAAATTAAAGAACAAGATTCTGTTTATACCGACCTACCTGATACTTATAAACGAGAACACATAGAAACCGATATTAAAATAGACGAGAATATTTCTACCTTTTGCAATATAAAAACATTAGAATCAATCAATCTCTTTTTTAACCCTAAAGTCATTTGTAATAAAGACAAAAATGAAAATATTGAAACATCAATCAATCTTATAAATAAAATTAAGAATAAAATAACAAGCAACATGCACATAGAATTATCGATACCAAGTGTAGACTATTTAATCACTGACTTTACCATTGATCTAGAGTATTCTATAAATGCAAAGAAATACTCAAAGCATGCATTAATGAGAAACCAAACCATAGATTACGAGCTGATTTCCGACTCAATCTCATATGCTAAAACATCAACAGACATTGATAGTTCATATTATAACAATCATATTGCTGAATATCGGAATGAGTTATATTTCAACAGTCTAATATCATCCATTTATGCTTCATCGACTTTAACTCCTGAAATAAAAATAAGAATATGTAATAATGATCTTTTTAGCCTGGTTTCAGACATAGGTAAAAACATTAGAAATAGTAATATATAAAAAATACTAAAAATGAAGAAGATTTT
>NZ_JADBQM010000051.1:0-246 GCF_014895895.1 Enterobacter cloacae complex sp. P14RS | reverse complement strand
CTTCTAATTATCTACTTAAATTATCACCCTTATTAGAAAAGATCAATAACTTACCAATAAGCATACCAGAATTACTTTGCGAGAAAGAAGAGAAGATAAAAATAAGAATTAGCGGCATACATCCCGGAAGAATAATACATTTCATTGAAGATTATAATGAAATTGAAAACTTACCTTATGTTTTTAAAGTTGTTTTCATAGATGAAAGGTTCACCAAGGCAGTGAAAAAATGTGGTACTATACTAT
>NZ_JADBQM010000050.1:0-269 GCF_014895895.1 Enterobacter cloacae complex sp. P14RS | reverse complement strand
GCGACAGCGTGACGGGCATTTTTTTTTTTTTTTATTAGGTGTTTAACGAGATCTAAATTGTGTGTGTTGTCGGCAGCGTCACCAATAACTATGTCTACATCAAAAGCTGGATCGGCACTTACGGATATATGTACCGTGATATCCAGATGATCCGTGCGATCATGTATCTGGCGATGGTGCTGGTGATTGGCGTGGAGTGATTTAATAACGTCTCGACGATGTTAATGGCGGTTAAGGACAAGAGAGGAGACATCTACGTGTTGCGTAAC
>NZ_JADBQM010000049.1:0-262 GCF_014895895.1 Enterobacter cloacae complex sp. P14RS | reverse complement strand
ATCAGGCTGAACGTCTCGCCTCTCTCTATGCTAAAGCTGGCGGCAGAGACCGCCGTTTTTTCCCCGAAGGTGACCTGCACCTGGTTAACCTTTTTTTTTTAATTATATGGCGTCCTTCGAGATCTTCTATCTATCGTTCGTCGGCAGCATCTGTCCATAAGTATGGGCGTCTGGACGACAGGTCCACAGGGTGCGCGTGTACGGATGCGTCGCCTGCGGAAGCTGGCTTGCCGCCATCTCATCGACCTTTTCACCCTGATAC
>NZ_JADBQM010000005.1:82756-83090 GCF_014895895.1 Enterobacter cloacae complex sp. P14RS | reverse complement strand
CCCGCAATACTTTCAAGGTATTAATTCATTTGAAAAATAAAGAGATCTTTGGAAATATTTTGTAATATTTTCACTGGTTTAATTACATTTATTTTTGAACCAAATTTACGAGCCATAGAATAGTATCAGACACGTAATTACGGAGGGTGATTACATATATTCATATAAATTATCTTTAAAGGGAATATATAATGAAAAGAAAAGTTCTGGCAATTCTTGTACCCGCATTATTAATGGCTGGCGCAGCAAACGCGGCTGAAATGTATAACAAAGACGGCAATAAAGTTGACCTGTACGGCAAGGTTGACGCGCGTCACACCTTCTCCGACAACGC
>NZ_JADBQM010000005.1:29014-82710 GCF_014895895.1 Enterobacter cloacae complex sp. P14RS | reverse complement strand
ATAAAAATAAAAAAAAAAATTACCCGCGATCTGGTCGGTTACGGTCAGTGGGAATATAAAACCTACGCAAATGATACCGAAGACGCCGGGGATACCTCTTTCAACCGTCTGGCCTATGCGGGCCTGAAATATGGCGAATACGGTTCATTTGATTATGGCCGTAATTACGGCGTCGTGTATGACGTTGAAGCCTGGACCGATATGCTGCCGGTATTTGGTGGCGATTCCTACACCTGGACTGACAACTATATGGTTGGCCGTACCAACGGTGTTGCGACCTACCGTAATAATGATTTCTTCGGTCTGGTTGATGGCCTGAACTTCGCGCTGCAGTATCAGGGTGCTAACGAAGGCGCAAACGCTAACGAAGATCAGGAAGGCACCAAAAACGGTCACGACGACGTACGCTTCCAGAACGGCGACGGCTTCGGTATGTCTACCACCTATGACTTCGACTTCGGTCTGACGCTGGGTGCGGCGTATTCTTCCTCTGACCGTACCAACGATCAGGTTGCTTATGGTGCGGGCAACTATAACCGCTTCAGCAAATACGCAGGCGGTGACCGTGCAGACGCATGGACCGTTGGCGCAAAATATGATGCTCAAGGCGTCTACCTGGCGATGATGTACGCGGAAACCCGCAACATGACGCCGTACGGCAGCGACGGCATCGCCAACAAAACGCAGAACTTTGAAGCCGTAGCGCAATACCAGTTTGACTTCGGTCTGCGTCCATCCCTGGCATGGGTCTATTCCAAAGGCATCGATCTGGGCGGTAACGATTATCACCCACGCAATGGTTATGACTATGTAGACCAGGATCTGGTTAACTACATCGACCTGGGCATGACCTACAACTTCAACAAGAACTTCTCCACCTACGTTGATTATAAAATCAACCTGCTGGACGAAGATGACGCCTTCTACAATGACAACGGTATTGCAACCGATGACATTGTTGGCATCGGCATGATCTACCAGTTCTGATCCCTGAAAATACTAAAGCCCGCATTTGCGGGCTTTTTTGTTTCAAGGGACACTATTTTACGGCGCTTCCTGCAGCGCCACGCGGATAAACCCGTTATTCTGCGCCAGCAGCTCATGGGCTTTCCACGCATCCAGACCGGTCAGCACCATCAACACCGCCGTTTTACAGTGGTGGTTACAGCTCTCCAGCGCGGCCTTTGCCTGCGCCCGGGTGCATCCCCCCGCCTCCATCACGATGGCGATCTGCCGTTCGGCCCATTTGGTATTGCTTGCCTCAAGATCCACGCGCAGGTTGCTGTAAACGCGCCCGGTACGAACGGCCAGCGCCGTGGTAATCATTGAGAGGATCATTTTTTGCGCGATCCCCGATTTGGTGTTGAGATAGCCGGCCACCACATCGGCACCCAGTTCGGGAGCAATAACCATACTCGCCAACTGCGCGGCTTCACTTTGCGCATCACCGGTAATAATGGCGACCGGTGAACCCAACGACCACGCATGCCGCATTGCCCCCCAGACCCACGGCGTTTTTCCGCTGACGTTCACGGCAAGCATCATATCGTGCTCATCAAATTTAATGGCCTGCAGGTCAGCCACCCCGCGCTCGTAGCCCCCATCCCCCTCTTCTGCCGTCACGGCAATTACCGGCGTTTTACCCGGCGCATACTCATCTGCAGCCTGTTGTGCGATGCAGCCTGACGGGCCCGCGCCGACAATCACCAGACGGCCGCCGTGGTTGAGCGCCGAGGCGGCGTTATCCACCGCGCGGGCGATTGTCGTTAAGCAGGGGGTTATTGCAGCAGAAATGCGTGCATCTTCCTCGTGGATAACCTTCAGCATGTCCAGCGTGGACAATCTATCTATATTCATCGTGCTGGCGTGCCGTCTTTCCTTGACTGAACCGGTAAGCGTAATGCTCATAAACAGCCTCCTTATTATGAGTACCCACACACTATAAAGTGTTTTATATAGATGACCTGCGAGTGGGGTCACGAAAAGAAGAGTAAATCGACGCTTTTACATGGCTTTAAGAAAAGCCCATCATCAGCGATAATCACTCCCTTTCTTAATCATCGCGGAGTGTTGATGAGCGATTTGCAGCCTTTCCCTCTGACGCGCAAGCGCCCCATGAAACTGTACACGCTGGTCACGTTGATGGTGTCCGCGATTATCGCCTCGGTGTTGCTGGTAGTTTTTGCGCTCTATTCCGTGCAGATCACCCGGGCGACCCGCGATGATGTAAAAGATACCGCTCTGGGCATCGCCCGCACGCTGGCCGACAGCCCGGAGATCCAGCGCGGCCTGATGCAGTCGCCGCAGGCCGACATCATTCAGCCCATCGCCAAAGCCGTCACCCAACGCAACGATCTGCTGCTTACCGTTGTGACCGACATGCGGGGGATTCGCTACTCGCACCCGAACGAGGCGCTCATCGGCCTGCATTTTATCGGCAACGATCTGGAACCCGCGCTGGAAGGCAAAGAGAATGTCTCAGTTAACCGTGGTGCCCTCGCCGAGGCGCTTCGCGTTTTCACGCCGGTCTATGACAGCCAGCACGATCAGATCGGGGTCGTCGTGGTCGGGATCTCCCTCAAAAAGGTGGAAGACCAGATAGCCCGCGGGCGGCTCAACGCGCTCTGGACGATTCTGTTCAGCATATTTATGAGTTCGATGGCGATTTGGGGTCTGGTACGGGTCCTGAAACGCATCCTGTTCGGGCTCGAACCCTATGAAATCTCCGCCCTGTTCGAACAGCGCCAGGCGATGCTGCAGTCGCTTCGCGAAGGGGTACTGGCCGTCGACATTCACGGCCGTGTGACGATGATTAACCACGCTGCCAGAGAGATATTACTTCTTCCCTCCGGCAAGCAGACCGAAAACACCAGCGAGCCGCTGCTGGCAAGCCTGCGTGAGGTATCGAAAACCGGGATTGCGCGTCAGGATCAGGAGATCAGCTGCAACGGACGACTGCTGCTCTGCAACATGGTGCCGGTCAAAAGCCAGAATCGGGTGATCGGGGCTATCAGCACCTTCCGCGATAAAACGGAAATCAGCCAGCTGATGCAGCGTATTGATGGCATGGTCAACTACGTCGACGCCCTGCGCAGCCATACGCACGAGTTTATGAATAAACTGCATGTGATCCTCGGCCTGCTGCACATGAAGCGTTACGACAAGCTGGAGGAGTACATCATCCAGACGGCGCATAATTACCAGACGGACATTGGCACGATCCAGAGCAAGGTAAAGTCCCCGGTCGTTGCCGGGTTCCTGCTGGGTAAAATCAACCGGGCGAAAGAGGCCGGCGTCATCCTGACCCTGGCGGATGAAAGCCTGATACCGGATACCGCCAGTGAAGAGCAGGTTGCGGTGCTGATCACCGCGCTGGGTAACTTAATCGAAAACGCGCTCGACGCGATGGCAGGACAGCAGGAAGGCGAGATTGGCCTGCTGCTGCATTATCAGAATGGCTGGCTCAGCTGCGAAGTCAGCGACGACGGCCCCGGCATTGATCCCACTCAGCTGGAGGCTATTTTTACTAAGGGGTTCTCAACAAAAGGTGAAAACCGCGGCGTTGGGCTGTTCCTTGCTCGCCAGCAGATCCAGAACCTGGGCGGCGATATCACCGTCGAGTCTGAGCCTGGCGTATTTACCCAATTTTTTGTTCACATCCCCTGGGATAGCGAGAGGAATATCGCGTGATAAATGTATTAATTGTCGATGATGACGCCATGGTAGCCGATCTCAACCGTCTGTACGTCAACCGTGTTGAAGGCTTCAGCTGCTGCGGCGTCGCCTCCACGCTCAATCAGGCCAGGGCCTTTATCAATAACCCCAGCCAGCCTGTCGATCTGGTGCTGCTGGACGTCTACATGCAGCAGGATAACGGGCTGGATCTGCTGCCCGATATTCGCGCGTCAGGCCGCCCGATTGATGTGATTATGATCTCCTCGGCCGCCGATGCCGCCACGATCCAGACCTCCATCCACTATGGCGTGGTGGATTATCTGATAAAGCCTTTCCAGTTCCCGCGCTTTGAAGAGGCGCTGAACGGCTGGAAGGCAAAACACAGCCTGATGGGCTCGCACCAGTATTACGAGCAGGCGGACGTCGACAGGCTGATCCACGGCGGCGCGCCGGAGCTGGCGGACACTAAAAAATTGCCGAAGGGGTTAACGCCGCAAACGCTGCGCACGATTTGCCAGTGGATTGATGGCCACCCGGAGACGGAATTTTCCACCGACGATCTGGCTAACGCTGTCAATATCTCCCGCGTCTCCTGCCGTAAGTACCTGATTTGGCTTGCGCAGATCAACATTCTGTTCACCAGCATTCACTACGGCGCCACCGGGCGTCCGGTGTATCGCTACCGCTTACAGCCGGAACAGATCGGGCTGCTCAAACAGTACTGCCAGTAACGCGGTAGCTCTCGTCAAGGAGAGTAAAACGGAAGTGGTGCATCGAGGAGATCACCACTTCTTTTGTTTTGGTCACAAAGATAGCTTCAATATCGGGGCGCGCGCGCAGGGCGGCACAGCCCTTTTCTACCCCCATGCCGTATATCAGCGTGGTCCAGATGTCGCCGTCAATGGAGTCTTTTGAAATGATAGTGACGCTCTCCAGCTCGTTGTCGAGCGGATACCCGGTGCGCGGATCGAGAATATGGTGATAGCGCTTGCCGTTCTGCTCGAAGTAGCGCTCGTACGTTCCCGAGGTCACCACGGAGAGGTTCTCCACCGTCATCGCACCGATCAGCGCGTCACCGGCAAACGGTTTTTTTAGCCCCACGCTCCAGCCACCTTCCGGCGAGCCTAACGTCTGGATGTTTCCGCCGAGGTTGATCAGCCCCAGCTCAGCGCCCTCTTTGCGCAGGTAGTCCCGCACCCGGTCGGCGATATAGCCTTTGGCGATGGCACCCAGATCAATCTCCATCCCCGCTCTGGTCAGAAACACGCTGGTCTGCGCCTCATCAAGGATGACCTCCTCGGGCCGGGTTATCGCCAGCAGGGACGCAATGTCATCGGCAGGCGGAACGCTGTCTCCCTGAAAGCCAATCTTCCAGCGCTTCACCAGCGGGCCGATCGCCAGGTTAAACGCGCTGTCTTTTAGCAGGCTTGCCGCTTTGGCACAGCGGATCAGTTCAAACACCGGACGACTGACGGCAACCGGATGCTGGCCCGCCGCATGGTTGATGTCCATCACCTGGGAATGCGCCCGGTTAACGGTGAGGAGATCTTCGTACTGTTTGATCAGGCGGAAAACGCGGGACGCGAGGGCTTCGTCATGGGAGAAGAGCTTCAGGAGAATGGGCGAGCCCATCAGAACGGCGGAGTAGCTGTAAACGCGATGGCTATCAGGCATTGCATGTGTCCTCAGATGTAGCCCCGGCAGGCACCGCGCCGCCGGGGAGACAGGAGCCTTACGTTCTTTTTGAGCGCATCGCCGCCTGATGTCCTGCAAGGGTACCAAAAATAATGATATCCGCCACCGCGTTACCGCCGATACGGTTGCCGCCGTGGATCCCCCCGACCACTTCACCCGCCGCAAACGCCCCCGGCAGTACGTTGTGGTTGCTGTCCAGCACGCAGGTTTCGGTGTTGATGGTCACGCCGCCCATGGTGTGGTGCACGCCTGGCGCAATCTGAATAGCGTAGAAAGGCCCTTCGTTGATAGGCGCACGCAACGCGGTGGTACGACCAAAATCGTCATCGTGCTGTTTTTCAACGAAACCGTTGTAACGTTCCAGGGTCGCGAGGAAAGCGTGGTGATCCATACCGAGCGCTTCCGCCAGCGCTTTTGGCGAGCTGGCGCTGGTGACGAAGCCTTTAGCAATATACTCATCCGCGGCTTTGTTTTTAGCACGTACGTGCTCGTCAAAGACGATGTACGCGTATTTCTCCGGCAGCGCGATGATTGACGCCGAGACTTTATCGCGGGTCGACATTTCGTTGTAGAAGCGCTCCCCTTTCTGGTTGACCAGAATCGCCCCGCCCCCGCGGATGGATTCGGAAATCAGGTACGAGGTGTTCTGCTCAACGGTTGGATGAATTTGGATTTCGCCCATATCCACGGTGCCCGCCCCGATGCGCTCCAGCAGCGCGATACCGCCGCCGGTTGCCCCTTTGTGGTTGGTGGTGACGAACCCTTCCAGATCCGGACGGTATTTGACGACCATCTGGCTGTTGGCGCTGAATCCGCCCGTCGCCACGATCACGCTTTTCGCTGCCACGGTGACGGTTTCGTTCTCTTCGGTGGTCAGGCGAACCCCGGTCACTTCACCGTTTTCGAAGATGATGTCGCTGACGGAGGTATCCAGCATCACCTCGATGTTGCGTTTGTTGACGTTACGCACCAGGCCGCTGATCAGGTAGCCCCCCACCGCAGAGCCGTCTTTTGGACGGTGAGTACGGTCGATGCTCATCCCACCGGTGGTGGTGATGTCGTTCAGCATGATGCCGCGCGTTGCCAGCCACTCAATCGCCTGCGGCGCGTTCTCGACAAAGCGGCGCAGCAGTTCAGGGTTGTTCTTGTTGCCGCCGCCTTTCAGGCTTTCCTGGTAAAACAGCTCTTTGCTGTCCTGAATGCCCTTCACGCGCTGGAAGCGGGTTTCAGCGGCATTCATACCAGCAGAGGCTTTAATGGTGTTCCCGCCGATGGTTGGCATCTTCTCAACAATCAGCACGCTCGCGCCTTCGTCGTGAGCCTGAATCGCCGCCGCCAGACCGGCGCCGCCGCTACCGACAACAACCACGTCCACGCTGCGGGTTTCGTTCGGGTCCACGCCCTCTTCCGCTGCCAGCGCTTTGCTGGATTTCAGCATCGCTTTAGAGACCGCTTTCTTCACCGCTTCACTCTGGCTGGTTGCACCGGTGATGGCATCCACGTGCGGGGTATTGGCGTCCAGAATGCGGGTACGGATCTCTTCAAAGCTGGTGACGAACTCAACGTCATCGCTCGGGCCAGAGGCCAGCTCGATGTCCGCAATGCGGTCAGTCTCCAGACTGACGTTAATCACCAGCTCGTTCGCGTCGTCCTGCACCTTCTCGGTGAACATGCCCGGTTTGAATTTCGATTCGCCCATGCTCATGTCGCGGATCATCGCTTCCACCAGCGAGAAGCGCCACAGCGGTTCAGGAATGCTCAGTTCCTCGCGTTTGGTGCTGTCCATAAACAGCTCAAGGCTTTCACCCGCCGCGATGCGGTCGGTCCAGTCCGGGTAGGCAATGGTGGCGCGGCCAACGGCAATCAGGTCGTAACCGTGGTCCAGCGCTTCATTCACGTCTGACGCATTCACCACGCCGCCCACGCCCATCACCGGAACCTGCGCCAGGGTTTCAGAGCGCATCGCGCAGTATTTTTCGATAAGCGGCGTCGGGTCCTGGGTGTCGACAATGGACGGACGCAGGGTCGCGCCGACGGAGAAGTGCAGGTAGTCCACGCCGCGCGCCGCCAGTTTTTCCAGCAGGTACATGGTGTCTTCAAAGCGGATGCCCGGCACTTCCAGCTCTTCAGGGGAGAAACGGTAGCCAATAATAAACGCGTCGTCCGCGTACTGGCGCACCATTTTGTGGGTGATGTCCAGCACCGCCAGCGGGAACTTCGCGCGGTTGTCGCGGCTGCCGCCCCATTCGTCGTCGCGCTGGTTAGAGTTTGGAGAGTAGAACTGCTGAATCAGGTAGGTGTTCGCCCCGTGGATTTCCACGCCGTCAAAACCGGCCTGGATGGCGCGGCGCACGGCTTCACCAAACTTGCCGATCATGCCTTCCACTTCTTCGGCGGTCAGGGCAACCGGCGTTGCGGCGCCGTCACGCGGCGCGGCCACGGCGCTTGGGCCAACGGGGGTACGGCCACCGATCAGTTTCGGATCAACCATGCGGCCGCCGTGGTAGATCTGCAGCAGGGCCTTAGATCCTTTGGATTTAATGGCCTCGGCGATTTTCGCCAGCCCGGCGATTTTCTCGTCGTTATCAATACCAATTGCGCCCGGGAAGGCGAGGCCGAGATCGTCGACGAAGCAGCACTCCACGATGATGGTGCCAATGCTGCCGGAACGGGCCCGATAGTACTCCACCAGCTCGCTGGTGACGGTGCCGTCATAATAGCCGGTACAGGTGGTCATAGGGGCCATTAACAAACGGTTTTTCAGTTCAGTGCCATTCGGTAATGTGAAGGGGCTAAGAATGCGTTCGTTAGTGCTCATAATAGAAACTCCAAACTTTTAAAAATTGAGAATTCGTTATCGGATTGATTTTTTATTTCGTCGTTTTTTGCCGATGTCATGATATTAATATAATGATTTTTTTAGTTTCTAAAGTTATTACGTTAGTTAAAAAACTATTTAATCCCTGTGATAACACTAATAATACATTGGTGTTAGCGATTGTCATTCAGGCATTCACAATATTTTAAAATACGTTAAATAAAAAATGGTAAAACCACTTCACCAAAAACCAAAAACATCCTTTAAAATCAAATGAATAGGCGTTATTAAAATCTCGAATTGTTACAGAAATGATAAAATAAACCCACAAAAAAGATAATAACCACATACGCCGGAGTGGTTATTAATAAAAGCATAAAAATAACGCTGCAATTCTGTTTTTTTGATCTCAATCAATAGTCATGGCATTTAAAAGCGCAATATAAAAACATCATCATTTTTTAATTTAACGCACACCAAAAAGCGTTAAATCGCTATTACTGAAAATACAAAAACGCACCTTTAATAACTAAAAAAAGCAAAGAAACTTAAGAAAGCAATTTTGACTTTTCAGTGCGACCGAATTTTTGACAACTTAAGACGTGAAACTATGAATACAAAAACTGCTGTAACGCCCCCTGTGGCGAACCAGGCATCAAATGGAAACGCAAAACGTCTGCTGATGATGGCACTGCCCGTCATCGTCGCCGTACTGCTGCTGTTTGTTCCCGTTCCTGAAGGGCTGCCGCCTTACGCGTGGCACTACTTCGCCATCTTCGTCGGCGTAATCGTCGGTCTTATCTTCGAACCCCTGCCGGGCGCGGTGATCGGCCTGACCGGCGTGGTCGCCATTGCCCTGTGCAGCCAGTGGGTGCTGTTCAGCCCTGAACAGCTGGCTGACCCGAAATTCAAGCTGGCGGGCGCCTCCTTTAAGTGGGCAGTGAGCGGGTTTGGTAACTCCACCGTCTGGCTGATTTTCGGTGCCTTTATGTTCGCCGCTGGCTATGACAAAACCCGCTTCGGCCGCCGTCTGGCGCTGATTCTGGTGAAGTACCTTGGCCGTCGCAGCCTGACGCTCGGTTACGCGATTACGTTTGCGGACCTGCTGCTGGCACCGTTCACTCCGTCCAACACCGCGCGCAGCGGTGGGACCATCTACCCGATCATCGCTAACCTGCCGCCGCTGTACGGTTCAAAACCCAACGACCCAAGCGCGCGTAAGATTGGTTCTTACCTGATGTGGGTGGCGATCACCGCGGCCTGTATCACCAGCTCAATGTTCCTCTCCGCCCTTGCGCCGAACCTGCTGGCCCTGGCGCTGGTGAAAAGTACGGTTGGGATCGACATCTCCTGGGGGACCTGGTTCCTCGCCTTCCTGCCGCTGGGCATCCTGTTGATCCTGACTATGCCGCTGCTGGCCTACTGGTTCTACCCGCCAGAGGTGAAGGTGAACAACGAAGTGCCGCTGTGGGCGACCCGCGAGCTGGAAAAACTGGGCAAACTGTCGCGCAATGAAATTCTGCTGCTGGTGTTCGTATGTTGCGCGCTGCTGATGTGGATCTTCGCCGCCGCGTGGATTGAACCCGCGATGGCGGCCCTGCTCATCGTCGGCCTGATGCTGTGGACCGGCGTGCTGGAGTGGAACGATATCACCGGCAACAAAGCGGCGTGGAACACCTTCGTCTGGTTCGCCACCCTGGTGGCGCTGGCGGACGGCCTCTCCTCTACCGGCTTTATCAGCTGGTTAGGTAAAGAAGGCGGCCTGCTGATGAGCGGTATCTCTCCGGGCGTGGCGACCATCGTCCTGCTGCTGGCGTTCTACCTGCTGCACTACCTGTTTGCCAGCACCACCGCGCACACCACGGCGCTGCTGCCAGCGATGCTGACCATCGCCTCCACCATTCCGGGCATGAATATGGAAGTGTTCGTTCTGCTGATGGTGACCTCGCTGGGCGTGATGGGGATCATCACCCCGTACGGTACTGGCCCAAGCCCGATTTACTACGGTAGCGGCTACCTGCCAACCAAAGACTACTGGCGCCTCGGCACCATCTTTGGTGCCATCTTCCTGGCGGCCCTGCTGCTGATTGGCTACCCGTGGATGTCCATGATGTTCTGATTCCTGACCGCCGGACTTCTCCTCCGGCGGTTTTATTTTTGTGGAGCAATACTATGTCGAATAAACCGTTTTTTTATCAGAACCCCTTCCCTCTTTCGCATGACGACACCGAATACTACCTGCTGACCAACGAGCATGTCTCCATTGCCGAATTCGACGGCCAGGAAGTGCTGAAGGTGGAGCCCGAAGCCCTGACCCTGCTGGCGCAGCAGGCCTTCCACGACGCCGCATTTATGCTGCGTCCTTCCCATCAGAAGCAGGTCGCCGCCATTCTTAACGACCCGGAAGCCAGCGAGAACGATAAGTACGTGGCCCTGCAGTTCCTGCGCAACTCGGAAATTGCGGCGAAAGGCGTGCTGCCAACCTGCCAGGATACCGGCACGGCAATCATTATGGGTAAGAAAGGCCAGCGCGTCTGGACCGGGGGCGGTGACGAAGCGGCCCTGAGTCAGGGCGTGTATAACACCTATATTGAAGACAACCTGCGCTACTCGCAGAATGCGGCGCTGGATATGTATAAAGAGGTGAATACCGGCACCAACCTGCCCGCACAGATTGACCTCTACAGCGTCGACGGTGACGAGTATAAATTCCTGTGCATGGCGAAGGGCGGCGGCTCTGCCAACAAAACCTATCTCTACCAGGAAACCAAAGCGCTGATTACCCCAGCGAAGCTGAAAAACTACCTGGTTGAGAAGATGCGTACCCTGGGGACCGCAGCCTGCCCGCCGTACCATATCGCGTTTGTTATCGGCGGCACCTCAGCGGAAGCCACGCTGAAAACCGTGAAGCTCGCCTCCACCCGCTACTACGACGCGCTGCCAACCGAAGGCAACGAGCACGGCCAGGCGTTCCGCGACGTTCAGCTCGAACAGGAACTGCTCCAGGAAGCACAGAACCTCGGCCTCGGCGCGCAGTTCGGCGGGAAATACTTCGCCCACGATATCCGCGTGATCCGCCTGCCACGCCACGGTGCCTCCTGCCCAATCGGCATGGGGGTCTCCTGCTCCGCTGACCGCAACATCAAGGCGAAGATCAACCGCGACGGGATCTGGATTGAAAAACTGGAACACAACCCGGGTCAGTATATTCCTGAATCCCTGCGCCAGCAGGGCGAAGGCGACGTGGTGAGCATCAACCTGAACAAGCCGATGAATGAGATCCTGGCGCAGCTGTCTCAGTATCCGGTCTCTACCCGCCTGTCGCTGAACGGCACCATTATCGTGGCGCGCGACATTGCCCATGCGAAGCTCAAAGAACTGCTGGATAACGGCGAAGCGCTGCCGCAGTACGTCAAAGATCATCCGATTTACTATGCGGGTCCGGCAAAAACCCCGGAAGGCTACGCGTCTGGCTCACTCGGCCCGACCACGGCGGGACGCATGGACTCGTATGTTGACCTGCTGCAATCCCACGGCGCGAGCATGATCATGCTGGCGAAAGGCAACCGCAGCCAGCAGGTGACCGACGCCTGCCATAAGCACGGCGGCTTCTACCTGGGCAGCATCGGCGGCCCGGCGGCGGTGCTGGCGCAAAACAGCATCAAGAGCCTGGAGTGCGTGGCCTATCCTGAGCTGGGTATGGAAGCGATCTGGAAAATTGAGGTGGAGAACTTCCCGGCGTTTATTCTGGTGGATGACAAAGGCAACGACTTCTTCCAGCAGATCCAGAACAAGCAGTGCAAAGGCTGTTCACAGCGCTGAGTGCTTCCATACGTCCGGCAGGAGCGACAGCGTTTCAGCGATCGTGCTGCGCTTGTCGCTCCCCGGCTTCCAGATGGTGACCATCGTCTGACCAATCCCCTGGCTGCCCACTTCGGTGTGCAGCCTTTTTACGTTTTGCCACTGACCGGCATGAAAATGCGTCGGTAAGAATCCCCAGCCGCAGCCGCGCTCCAGCAGACCGCGCAGCATCTCCGGTTCGTTGGTAAAGAGAGTATGCCCGGAGATCTGCAGGCGGCGCGCCACCGGCTCGTCCGAGGCGGGGTGCATGACAACCTGGGGCACCAGGGAGAGATCGAGCAGCGACAGTGGGGAAGCACTGTCCGCAAACAGCCCGCGGGCGGCATAAAAATCCATATCAATGGCGCCGAGGGCGCGCCACTCCATATCAGTGCCCACGCTGCGGTTGCGCGCCTGGCAGATGGCCAGATCCGCGTCGTTGTTCGCCAGCAGCCGTTCCGATTCATCCCGAGAGGTGCAGATAAGGCTCAGCCGGATGTTTCGCGCGGCCATTTCAGCAATCACCCCGAGCAGAAAGGCTCTGGGCGTAAAAGGATCGTAGGCCAGCGTCAGGTCCTGCGTGGCACCGTGCGGCACCTCTCTGGCAAACGCCTCAAAGGCTTTTACCTGCCGCATCAGCAGGTGCGCCTGGCGCTGAAGCTGTTCCCCTTCGGGCGTGAGCCGCAGGGTGCGGCCGTCGCGAATAAACAGTGCGTAGCCCAAGCCATCCTCAAGAAAATCAACCAGATCGCGAATCGTCGTGCGGTCCTTCTTCAGCGCCACCGCGGCTTTACTCAGGCCCCCGTTCTCGGCCACGGCGGTAAATGCCTCGAGCTGTGCAAAAGAGTAAATCAGTCCCGCCACGCTACGCTCCCTCTGTTTTATAGGGGGATTTTCCCCCACTACGCGTTTTTTATTATAGCCCCGGGGTTTTTAAACTGAAGCCGTTCTTAACCTGAAAGAGACGGATATGAAAAACAGAAAAGTAAACCATGCCCTGCTGGCGGGCCTTGTCTTCAGCGCCCTGCTCTCCCCTGCGGCAGTGGCCGCCTGCAAAGGCACCGACCTTAGCGCCTGCCCTGCCCCCTTTGACGCCGCGCTGCCGGACACCCATAAGATGCTCACCTGGAGTCAGGCCGACCGCGTGGTGGGCTTTCGCAATGACTACCGCAACTACGCCGGGGATGTTTTCCGCCACGGTAGCGCCGTGGCGCTGGAAATGTCGGATAAGCCGCTCACTGACGCCTGGTATCAGGTCAACGGCAGGCGCTACGGCCTTCAGGAGTACCTTAAACGCCAGAACGTCAGCGGCATGCTGGTGCTGAAGGACAGCAAAATCGCCTGGAAGTACCTTGAAGAGGGCAACACCGACTCCACGCTCTGGACCTCGCGCTCGGTTGGGAAATCGGTGGTATCGGCGCTGGTGGGCGTGGCCCTCAAAGAGGGAAAAATTCACTCGCTCGACGACCTGGTCACGCGGTATGAACCCGACCTGAAAGGCACCGCGTGGGACGGCGTGACGCTTAAGCAGCTTATCACCCATACCTCCGGCGTGGCGTGGAACGAGGATTACACCAACCCTAAATCCGACTTCGCGCAGCTCACCGAGTGCGAGGCGAAGCCGGGTACCTATGACTGCGTGCGCAAGCTGGTGAAGGGGTTACGCAGGGCGCACCCGGCCGGAGAGACCTGGTCTTACTCTTCGGGCGGCGCCTGGCTGCTGGGTGACGTGCTGGAGCGGGCCACCGGCATGACGCTGGCGGCCTATCTGGAGAAAAGCATCTGGCAGCCTTACGGCATGGCGAGCGACGGCGTGTGGCATGCCTACAGCAAAGGCCAGCACGACGTTGGCGCGCACGGCTTTAACGCTACGCTGGAGGACTGGGGGCGCTTCGGGCAATTTATCCTGAGCAACGGTACGCTGCCGAACGGTAAGACCATTCTGCCGGAAAACTGGATCCGGCAGACGTCAGACTGGACGAAGGCCAAAGGCTCGGTCTCAGACGCCCATCCCGAGGGGCTGTACGGCTATCAGTGGTGGAACAACGAAGTGCCCGCCAACGCCACGGGCGTAGAGCCGACGGCCCAGGATTCGCTGAAAGGTTCACTCTGGGCGCTGGGTATTTTCGGGCAGATGATTATGGTGAACCCGAAGGAAAATCTGGTCATCGTCCAGTGGTCTACCTGGCCGCAGGCGGAACCGTCCTTCAGCGCCCAGCCGCTGGAAGCCTCTCTGATGTTTAGCGCGATTGCCAGGGCGCTGCGCTAAATGGCCTCCGCCGGGTAACGACGCGGTTACCCGGCTCATTCTAAAACGCGCCTCTGCGCTACATCACAAAATCGCAATATCAGAGACTTACAGAATGTTGGTGAATAAAAAGCCAATATTTTGTTAAGTTATTGTTGCCATTAATTGTATTTATTCGCCGGATTATATTCATGCAAGAAATGCATCAGTCGATGCGGCATTTGCGCTTATCTAATTCCTCATCCTGATCCAGTTTTCAGAAACAGACGCGTAAAACGTCAACAATAAACTGGAGATAACCATGTTTTCCTCAACCTCACCTGCAACCGTACGCTCTAAGGCGGGCGCGATACTTCGCGTGACGTCCGGCAACTTTCTTGAACAATTCGATTTCTTTCTTTTCGGCTTCTACGCCACCTACATCGCCCACACATTCTTCCCGGCGAGCAGTGAATTTGCGTCGCTGATGATGACCTTCGCGGTCTTCGGCGCGGGCTTCTTGATGCGTCCAGTCGGGGCCATTGTGCTGGGGGCTTACATTGACAAGGTCGGTCGCCGCAAAGGGCTGATCGTGACGCTTTCCATCATGGCGGCAGGCACCTTCCTGATCGTGCTGATCCCGTCCTATCAAAGCATCGGGCTTTGGGCACCGTTGCTGGTACTGACGGGCCGTCTGCTGCAGGGCTTTTCCGCCGGTGCGGAGCTTGGAGGCGTCTCGGTCTATCTCGCTGAAATCGCCACGCCGGGCCGCAAAGGGTTCTATACCAGCTGGCAGTCCGGCAGTCAGCAGGTTGCCATTATGGTCGCCGCGGCGATGGGCTTTGCCCTGAACGCGCTGATGGAAGAGAGCGCCATTCGTGAATGGGGCTGGCGCATCCCGTTCCTGTTCGGCTGTTTAATCGTGCCGTTTATCTTTTTCCTGCGCCGCAAGCTGGAGGAGACGGAAGAGTTCAGCGCGCGCCGCCATCATCTGGAGATGCGTCAGGTCTTTAAAACGCTGCTTGGCAACTGGCAGGTGGTGGTCGCGGGCATGCTGATGGTGGCGATGACCACCACCGCGTTCTACCTGATCACCGTCTACGCGCCAACCTTCGGCAAAAAAGTGCTGATGCTGAGCGCCTCGGACAGCCTGCTGGTCACGCTGCTGGTAGCGATCTCTAACTTCATCTGGCTGCCGGTGGGCGGCGCGCTGTCGGACCGCTTCGGGCGTAAACCGGTGCTGATTGTCATGACCCTGCTGGCGCTGGCCAGCAGCTACCCGGCCCTGACGCTGCTGGCTGATGCGCCAAGCTTCTCCATGATGCTGAGCGTCCTGCTGTGGCTCTCCTTCCTGTACGGGCTGTATAACGGGGCGATGATCCCGGCGCTGACGGAAATTATGCCCGCTGAAGTCCGCGTGGCGGGCTTCTCGCTGGCTTACAGCCTCGCAACGGCGATCTTCGGCGGCTTTACCCCGGTGATGTCCACCGCGCTGATTGAATACACCGGTGACAAAGCCTCGCCGGGCTACTGGATGAGCTTCGCCGCGGTGTGTGCCCTGCTGGCAACCCTCTACCTCTACCGTCGTCGCGCGGTTTCGGTGCAAAACACCGTTAAGTCGCAGGAGGCCGCATGACTCGCACTTCTCGTTATACCGTTACCGCGCTGATGCTGACGTTCCTGAGCGCCAATGTCTGCGCTCAGGAGGTGAAAGTGATGATTTCAGGCGGTTTCAAAGCCGCCCTTGAAAAGCTGGCACCGGAATATGAACGCCAGACCGGCGATACCATCGTGATTATTCCCGGTCCGTCAATGGGCGCTACGCCGCAGGCGATCCCAAACCGGCTCGCGCGCGGCGAGAAAGCCGACGTGGTGATTATGGTGGGCGATGCGCTGGCGAAGCTCGAAAAAACCAGCCAGACCCAGCCGGGTTCTCGAACGGAACTTGCGGACTCCCCCGTCGGAATGGTGGTGAAAAAAGGGGCGGATGTCCCTGATATCAGCAGCGAGGCGACGCTACGTAACGCGCTGCTTCAGGCCAGCTCCATCGCCTATTCAGACAGCGCCAGCGGCAGGTATGTCAGCCAGACGTTGTTCAAGAAACTAGGGATTGAAAAGGAGGCGGCGGCTAAAGCAACGATGGTCGAACGCATTCCGGTTGCTTCGGAAGTGGCAAAAGGGAAATACGCCGTGGGCTTCCAGCAGGTGAGCGAGCTGCTGCCGGTTCAGGGCGTCACTTTTATCGGTAAAATCCCGGATAATCTGCAGTACATCACGCGCTTCGCAGGCGCGGTCACCCGTCACGCTGAACATCCTGACGAGGGGAAAGCGCTGCTGACCTATCTCGCCTCACCGCCCTCACGCGCCGTCATCGAGAAGACGGGGATGATCCCCGTTACGTCCGGCGATACCGCTCGGTGATCTCTTTTTCCAGTTCAGCCGCGATATAAGACTGGATGCGCCCCCGGCGCCGGATAAGCCCAACGGTGCGTTTCACTTCCGGCGCCACCAGCGGCAGATGCGTCAGCGGCGTGTGCTCTGAGGTCGGCATTGACATGGCGGGAACGGCGGCAATGCCGATCCCCGCCTCTACCATACCGAGCATCGTGGTGACGTGGCGCGTTTCGCAGACGCTGGGGCGCTCGGGAATGATATCCCCCAGCATCCGATCCAGCAGGTTGCGGTTCCCCGACGTTTTATCGAGGGAGATATAGTCCTGCTGGTAAAACGCCTGCCAGGTCAGGTGGCTCTTCTTCGCCAGCGGGTGGTCCTTTCTGCACGCCACAACGTAGACATCCTCCACCAGCGGGAAAAATTCAATTTCAGACGGCAAGTTTCCCGCAAAGCAGATGCCAAAATCCGCCTGGCTTCGGGCAACGGCGTCAATCACATTCCCCGCGCTGCTGTCGATGAGCTTAATGCGAACGCGCGGAAAGCGGGACTGAAAGCGACGGATCACATCAGGCATAAAGTAACAGGCGGCGGAAGGTACCGCGGCGACCGTAATCAGCCCCGTCCGCTCTTCACTGGCCTTATCGACATCCGCCAGCATTGATTCTACGTTGTCGAGCAGCTGTGCTGAGCGTTCAGCAAAGTTTTGCCCGTATAACGTCAGGGCGACGCGGCGGGTGGTTCGGTCAAACAGCCTGGTTCCCAGCGCGGCTTCCAGCTTTTCGATCCTGCGGCTTAGCGCCGACTGGGATATGCAGATTGATTCAGCGGCGACACGGAAGTTACCGTATTCCACTAACGCCCTGAAGGCATAGAGATCGTTAAGGTCGAAATTCACGGGCATAGCGTCTGGATGTCCTGTCAGGGAAAGCAACAAAGTCAAAAATAATAGCGTCTTATTGACCTTCCGCAACCGGCGCGGTGTTGAAATAGGTCAGAGGTTGTTGAGATTGAGGCGAATGCGCCCGGCCTGGTCAGCAATCGCCTGCAGTTCCTCTTCCTTCATATCCGCAAGCTGTTTATAGACAATGCCCAGGCGGGGATTGTTACCGAGGCGCGCCCGGTTGCGCGCAAAGAAATCCCAGTAGAGGGCATTGAACGGGCACGCCAGCTCTCCGGTGCGCTGGTTGTGCTGGTACCGACATCCCTGACAGTAATTACTCATCTTATGAATGTAGGATGCGCTTGAGACATAGGGCTTACTGGCCAGTAACCCGCCATCGCCAAACTGGCTCATGCCGAGAGTATTGGGCAGCTCCACCCATTCAAACGCATCAATATAGACCCCCAGATACCACTCATGAACCGCCTGGGGCGACAGGCCGCTGAGCAGACTAAAGTTCCCGATCACCATCAGGCGCTGGATATGGTGGGCGTAAGCCTCGGTAAGCGATTGCCCAACGGCATGCGCCAGGCAGCGCATCTGCGTTTTGCCCGTCCAGAACCAGTCCGGCAGCGGGGCGTGCTGCTCCAGGGCATTCAGCTCGCGATAGCCCGGCATTTGCGACCAGTAGATCCCGCGCACGTACTCCCGCCAGCCGAGAATTTGTCGGATAAACCCTTCAACGGCAGGCAGCGGCGCGTGGCCAGAACGCCATGCCTGCTGGGCGGCGGCCACCACTTCCCGGGGATTAAGCATTTTGGTATTCAGCGCAAAAGAAATTAACGAATGAAAAAGAAAAGGTTCCTCCGCGTGCATCGCATCCTGCCAGTTTCCAAACTGCGGGAGCACGTGAGAAATAAACGCATCCAGACTGGCTTTGGCTTCCGAACGGTTGAGCGGCCAGCGAAAATTGTCGGCCTGCGGTTCGCCGAAGGTCTTTACGCCGCAGCGTTGGATCTCTGCCCACAAGGCTGAACGATCGTGGCGGGGGCGCGAGTCACCCGGTGCGGGCGGCTCGCCGGACCAGCGCCTGCGGTTTTCAGCATCATAATTCCATTTCCCCCCTTCCGGCTCGCCTTCAGAGGTCAAGAGAATCCCGTGCCGACGGCGCATTTCTCGATAAAAGTATTCCATTCGCCAGCTTTTACGCGACGCAAAAAACGCGCTTACCGCGTCCCGGGGGGTCAAAAAATGCTCGCTGCTGACGCAGGCTGTTTCAACGGACGCTGTTTTCGCCCACGCTTGCAGCTGCGCATCAAGACGCCATTCGTCGGGCTCCTGCCATAATACCCTGTCGGCGCTGTAATGCGTAACAAGCGCGTTGAGATTGTCTTCCAGCGCGCCGCGGTTTGAACCGTCAGAGAGCCGGACATACCTCACCCGATGCCCCTTCTCTTTCAACGCTGAGGCAAACGCGCGCATGGCGGCGAAGATAGCGATAACCTTCTGGGCATGATGCAGCACGTATGCGGTTTCCGCCCGCAGCTCCAGCATCACGTAAATGACGTTCGGACTGCAGGTATCAAACCAGCTGTGATGCGGATTAAGCTGATCGCCCAGGATCAGGCGCAGCTCGGTCAACGGTGGCTCCTGCGGCAACGCTCGGAACAGTATTTGACCTCATCCCAGCATTTCGCCCATTTTTTGCGCCACGTCATCGGCCGCTGGCAGTGCACACACAGCCGACTGGGCAGGTCCTGCTTGTTGCCTTTGAAATCGCTCATCTTTTCAATACCGTACTGATTTATTCACCCCACCTGCGGATAAAGGCTACGACAGACGTCACAAAATGAAGGTGATGCCTGCAAAGCGCTACCCACCGCTACGTACGAAATGATAGTTTATTCGGGCTGTAAGTGTTGCAATGATAACGTTCCCCTTTGTGTTCAAGTGACGAGTTTGCGAGCAAAGCGATGATTAAGTGGCCCTGGAAAACGAATGAGGCTGGCCGGGATATGGCGCTGCCGTGGGATGACGCGCTGGCGATCCCTGTTCTGGCGAATCTTAAGCCGGATGAACAATCGAAACTGGTTCAGATGGCGGATCGTTTTTTGCAGCAAAAACGCCTGGTGCCGCTGCAGGGGTTCGAGCTTGATCCGCTGAAAAACGCCCGCATCGCCCTGCTTTTCTGCCTGCCGGTGCTGGAGCTCGGCATTGAGTGGCTGGATGGTTTTCATGAAGTGCTGATTTATCCTGCACCGTTCGTCGTCGATGACGAGTGGGAGGATGATATCGGGCTGGTACACAACCAGCGGGTGGTGCAGTCCGGACAAAGCTGGCAGCAGGGGCCAATTATCCTCAACTGGCTCGACATTCAGGACTCGTTCGACGCCTCGGGCTTTAATCTGATTATTCACGAGGTGGCGCATAAGCTTGATACCCGCAACGGCGATCGCGCCAGCGGCGTGCCTTTTATTCCGCTACGTGAAGTCGCAGGATGGGAGCACGACCTGCATGCGGCAATGGATAACATCCAGGATGAGATAGACCTGGTGGGCGAAAGCGCGGCCAGCATTGATGCCTATGCGGCAACTGACCCCGCCGAGTGCTTTGCAGTGCTCTCGGAGTACTTCTTCAGCGCCCCCGAACTCTTCGCGCCCCGTTTCCCGGCGCTGTGGCAGCGTTTCAGCCAGTTTTATCAGCAGGATCCGCTCCAGCGCCTGCGGCAAAATGAAGGCGCTGGCGGCCCTTCATCCCACCACGTCCATTAATTTTTTTCGACAGGGGTACGCTCGGTTAACCGTACCCCGATGCTCAGCGCTAAAAACAGCGCCGCCACGCCAAAGGCCGCCGTCGTTAAATACTGTTCGCCGAAAAAGCGCGTCACAACGGGCACCAGCAGCGCGCTGACGCCATAGCCCAGCGTGTGGCTGGTCGCAATAGCGCCCGCCCCCTTCCCCGTGGTCAGGCGATCGTTCAGCAGCAGCTGATAGCCCGGCGTTGCCATTGCCGCGCCGAGCGAAGTGATAACAATCCCCACATAGAACAGCGCCAGTTCGGCGATACACATTAGCGCCAGCCCAGCCACCATCAGCACCGCCGCCATGCAAAGCAGGATCAGCGGGCTGAAATGCTGCGGACGAACCACCAGGAACTGCGCCGCGAGCGTAGCCAGCGCGGCCAGGCTCAGCAGGAGCGCAACATGATGGCTGATATCCCGGGCGTTGCCGTCCAGCAAGGGGCTGAGGTGCGGTGACAGGCCGAGCTGCATCAGGCTCACCAGCGCCGCCAGCAGCATCGCCAGCAGCAGGAACGGCAGCATGGTCATCTGCAGACGGGTCGCCTGGTGTGCCACCGGCGGCAGCGGCGGATCCGCCACTTCGCGCAGCACCAGCAGCAGAGCGATTAACGGCGCGATCGCCATCAGCCAGAGCGGCGCGACCGGGTTAACGCTGAGCATCAGCGCCGCCAGCGGAGGCCCCAGCAGGCGGCCGCAGCTGAGGCCGGAACTGATGGTTGCCAGCGCCGCCATGCGTTTATCCAGGCCCGCACGCTGAATGGCCCACGTCTGCGCGGCAGGCACCATGCCCGACACCGTCAGGCCATATAGCAGACGCGAGAGGATCAGCCCCGCCAGCCCCCAGGTGCTTTCCAGCCTCCCTGCCGCCATCGCCCAGACCACCAGCGCCATGACGCCAAAGCTGGCGAGATAGCCGCTGAGGGAGGCCACCATAACGACCTTACAGCCGCGGCGCTCGCTCTGGCGTCCCCACCAGGGGGACGCGGGTAAAAAAAGCATGGAGCCGAACATCAGCAGCCCGGCCCAGACCGAGAGTGAAAGTCCGGTCAGGGTCACCAGCTGCGGAAGCATGACCAGCAAACCGTTTTGCCCGATGCCCAGCAGGCCCGCGCAGAGTGCCAGGGGCCAGTTGGCTTTGGTGGTGATGTCTTCGGTCAACGTTTCAGAATCAGCGTGCATGAGAATGTGAACATAGTGTCAATAAATATGTGGAAATTATGAAGTTAATGAAAACAAATATTGCAAAAATAGTTGCCACTGTAAACAGAATGAATATCATAACGAGAATTATTATCAGTCATGGAATGAGGTACATCTATGCGTGCTCTGCCCCGCTCTGCCGGTACAGACGTTGCAGCCCAGTGTTTTTTAAACGCCCTGTTACGCGAAACGAAGGACTGGCGCTATCTCCCTGCAGCCGCAGCGGATGAGTTAGCGCACATTCATATTCCACTCTCTTCCTCCCAGGCCCTTCGGGTTCCGGTACGCTATTTCTCCCCAACCCAGCATCATCAGTACCGTTTCCCGGCAACGCTTATTCAGAGCGATAGCGACAGAGGTGACGCCGTCACTTTCACTCAACTGATTGATTTAATTCTTGAAAAACCCTCAGTTAAAGGCTCACTGGATGCCGATACGCTGACGCGTTTTAAACAGCGCGCGCTGGAAAGCCATACCCATACCTGGCAGGCGATTGATTTGCGCCACGGCTGGGCAACGCTGCGCGACAAGCCGCTGACGTTTGCCGAAGCGGAACAGGCGCTGCTGGTGGGCCACGCGTTTCACCCTGCGCCAAAATCCCACGAGCCGTTCAACGAAACCGAGGCGCGCCGGTATCTGCCGGATTTCGGCTCCCGCTTCCCGCTGCGCTGGTTTGCCGTTGAGAGCACGCTCGTTGCCGGCGACAGCCTGAACGTCTCCCTGCGCGAGCGTCTGCTGCGCTTCGCCGCCCAGAGCGCGCCCGATCTGCTCGGCCACTTCACCGACACCCGCTGGCTGCTGCCGATGCATCCGTGGCAGGCCGACTATCTGCTGGAGCAGGACTGGTGTCAGCGTCTGGCGGCAAACGGTTCATTACAGGATCTGGGTGAAGCGGGCGCACAGTGGCTGCCCACCAGCTCCTCACGCTCGTTGTACAGCGAAACCAACAGCGACATGATTAAATTCTCCCTCAGCGTGCGCCTGACCAACTCCGTGCGCACGCTGTCGGTCAAAGAGGTTAAGCGCGGTATGCGCCTGGCGCGGCTGGCGAAAACAGAACGCTGGCAAAATTTACAGGCCCGCTACCCGACCATGCGCGTGATGCAGGAAGACGGCTGGGCGGGACTGCGTGATGAAAACGGCGTCGTTCAGGAAGAGAGCCTGATGGCCCTGCGCGTTAACCTGCTGTTCGATACGCCAGACACCCAGACCAACGTGCTGGTCAGCCTGACGCAGGCCGCGCCTGACGGCGGCGACAGCCTGCTGGCCGCAGCGGTACGCCGTCTTAGCCAGCGTCTGGATTTACCGCTCGCCCAGGCCGCCCGCTGCTGGCTGGACGCCTACTGCGACCGCGTGTTGCTTCCGCTGTTCAGCGCCGAGGCGGACTACGGTCTGGTGCTGCTGGCACACCAGCAAAATATCCTCGTTGAGATGCAGCAGGATTTCCCCGTCGGGCTGATCTACCGCGACTGCCAGGGCAGCGCCTGGACCGAAGGGGCCGACGCGTGGCTGAAAGAGGCGGGCGAAACCGACGTGGAAAACCGCTTCGGTGAAAGCCAGCTGCTGCGCTACTTCCCTTATTACCTGCTGCTGAACTCCACCCTTGCGGTCACCGCCGCTCTCGCCGCCGCCGGTTTCGACAGCGAAGAGCACCTGATGTCCCGCGTGCGTGACGCGCTGGCCGGGCTGCGCACGACGGCGAAGCAGACCCGCTGCCTCGACTACGTGCTCGACAGCCCGACCTGGAACTGCAAAGGCAACTTCTTCTGCTACCTGCACGATCGCAATGAGAACACCATCGTCGATCCGGCGGTGATCTATTTCGACTTTAGCAACCCGTTTTACAAGGAGAAGGCGTGATGGCCATCGCGAATATCGTCCATTCCGGCTACGGCTTTCGCTGCACCGCAACGGAACAAAACCTGCCGCTGACGCTGGGTCTTGACGGCAGCGCGGTGCTGGAGCGCCTGACCGGGATCCCGGCCGGCTGGCTGGTGGAAGCCCTCGATCAGCTGTTTGTTGCCGCGCCGGCCCTGACCGGCATTACCCTGCCGTGGGCGGACTGGCAGGATGAACCCCAGGCGCAGGCGCTGTTTAGCCAGGCCCACGGGGATTATCTGGCGCGAGAAACCTTCTGGCAGCTGCCGCTGTGGCTGCAAGGCGAACGTCCGCAGGCAAGCGGCGGGATGCAGTTTGATGAGAGCCGCCAGCTGTACTTCCCGCTGCGTCCTCGTCGCCCGCAGGGCGAGGTCTATCGCCGTTACGATCCGCAAATCAAGCGCACTTTGAGCTTCCGCGTGGCGGACGTGGCGCTGGACGGCGAACGTTTCACTCAATGGATGAATAACCCGCGCGTGAACGCCTTCTGGGAGATGGCGGGCCCGCAGGCCGAGCAGGAAAACTATCTGCGCCGTCAGCTTGACTCGACCTACTGCTACCCGGTTATCGGCTGCTTCGACGACCAGCCGTTTGGCTATTTTGAACTCTACTGGGCGGCAGAAGACCGCATTGGCCGCCACTACCGCTGGCAGCCGTTTGACCGCGGGCTGCACATGCTGGTGGGCGAAGAAAACTGGCGCGGCGCGCAGTATATCCGCAGCTGGCTGCGCGGCCTGAGCCACTATCTGTATCTCGATGAACCGCGCACCGCGCGCATCGTGGCCGAGCCGCGCTTCGACAACCAGCGCCTGTTCCGCCATCTGGCCTCCGCCGGTTTCGACACGGTGAAAGAGTTCGACTTCCCGCACAAGCGCTCGCGCCTCATCATGAGCCAGCGTCACCGCTTCTTCAGCGAGGTGGGCCTGTGAACGCGCTCTGGCAGAAAGTGAACCGCGAGATGGTGGCGAAGATCCTCGCGGAGCTGGAATACGAACGCACCCTGCGCGCTGAGCCGGTTTCATCGGACGGCTGGCGCATCGCCATGGGCAACGAGTCCTGGCAGTTTCGCGCCGCGCGCGGGATCTGGGGCTGGCTGCATATCGATCCGGACAGCCTGACCACCGCCAGCGGCGCCGCCGTGGAAGCGGAAAGCGCGCTGCTGCAGCTGGCGACGGTGCTGGAGATGAGCGACGCGCAAACGGCGGAGCACATGGAAGATCTCTACGCCACGCTGCGCGGCGACATGCAGCTGCTGCAGGCGCGTGAAGCGCTGGACGCGGACGCGCTGATCCACCTCGACCCGGACGAATTACAGTGTCTGATGAGCGGCCACCCGAAGTTTATTTTCAACAAAGGCCGCCGCGGCTGGGGTCTGGACGCGCTGCGCCAGTACGCGCCGGAATACCGCGGGCGCTTCCGCCTGCACTGGGTCGCCGTTCAGCGTGAACATCTGGTCTGGAGCAGCGACGCCGATTGCGACATTCACGCTCTGCTGGCCAGCACCATGGACGATGCCGAGCGCGCCCGGTTTGACGCTCGCTGGCAGGCGCTGGGTCTCGACGACGGCTGGCTGCCCGTGCCGCTGCACCCGTGGCAGTGGCAGCAAAAAATTGCCATTCATTTTCTTGCGCAGCTGGCGCGCGGTGAAATGGTTGAGCTGGGCGAGTTTGGCGATGAGTACCTGGCCCAGCAGTCCCTGCGCACGCTCACCAACGCCAGCCGCCGCGCGCCGTATGACATCAAGCTGCCGCTGACCATCTACAACACCTCCTGCTATCGCGGCATTCCGGGCAAGTACATTGCCGCCGGGCCTCTGGCTTCGCGCTGGCTGCAGCAGCAGTTCGCCGCTGACGCCACGCTTGCCCGCTCTGGCGCGCAGGTGCTGGGCGAACCCGCCGCCGGGTATCTGTCGCATCCGGGCTACGCGGCGCTGCCGAAAGCGCCCTACCGCTATCAGGAGATGCTGGGCGTGATCTGGCGCGAGAACCCATCCTGCTATTTACAGGACGGCGAACAGGCGGTGCTGATGGCGGCGCTAATGGAAACCGACAACGCCGGGCGTCCGCTGATCGACGCGTGGATCACGCGCTCGGGGTTAACCGCCGAAGCGTGGCTGGAAAAGCTGTTTGAGGCAACGGTGATCCCGTTCTACCACCTGCTCTGCCGCTACGGCGTGGCGCTGATTGCCCACGGCCAGAACGTGACGCTGGTGATGAAGGACTACGTCCCGCAGCGGATCCTGCTGAAGGATTTCCAGGGCGATATGCGCCTGGTGGACGAGGATTTCCCGCAGGCGCAGAGCCTGCCGGAGCAGGTAAAAGCGGTGACGGCGCGCCTGAGCGCGGATTACATCATCCACGACCTGCAAACCGGCAACTTTGTGACGGTGCTGCGCTTTATTTCACGCCTCACGCTGCAAAGTGGCGTGAGCGAAAACCGCTTCTATCAGATCCTCGCCGGGGTGCTGCACCGCTATATGGCCGCGCATCCGGAGCTTGCGGAGCGCTTTGCGAAATTCGATCTGTTTAAGCCGCAGATTATTCGCGTGATCCTTAACCCGGTCAAACTGACCTTCTCCGAACACGACGGCGGCAGCCGCATGCTGCCGAACTACGTCACCGATCTTGATAACCCTCTTTTTCTGGCCTCCCGGGAGTCCGCGCAATGAAAACCTATGATTTCATCGGCATTGGTATTGGCCCGTTTAACCTCAGCGTCGCCGCCCTCGCAGAAGGTCTGGACGGCTTTAGCTCGCTGTTCCTTGAGCGTAAACCGCACTTCTCGTGGCACCCGGGCATGATGGTGCCGGACTGCCACATGCAGACCAGCTTCCTGAAGGATCTGGTCAGCGCCGTGGAGCCGACCAACCGCCACAGCTTTCTGAACTACCTGGTGCAGCGCAAAAAGTTCTACCGCTTCCTGACCACCGAGCAGCGCACGGTTTCCCGCGAAGAGTTTGCGGACTACCTGTGCTGGGCGGCGGACAACCTCACCAATCTCGCCTTCAGCCAGCAGGTGCAGCAGGTGAGCTTTGATGAGAAAAACGGCCTGTTTGAGGTGGTGACCCAGCGCGACCGCTTCCTGGCGCGCCACGTCTGCGTGGGGATTGGCAAACAGATCAACCTGCCTGACTGCGTCACGGCGCAGGACGATACCTGCTTCCACGCCAGCGAGATGATGCTGCGCACGCCGGACCTCGCCGGCAAGCGCGTCACCGTCGTCGGCGGCGGCCAGAGCGGTGCCGACCTGTTCCTGAATATTTTCCGCGGCGAGTGGGGCCAGCCGCTGAACCTGAACTGGGTCTCGCGCCGCAATAACTACAACGCGCTGGATGAAGCCGCCTTTGCTAACGAGTATTTCACGCCGGAGTATGTGGACAGCTTCTCCACGCTCGGTGAAGAGGCGCGTCGTCAGATGCTGCACGAGCAGAAGATGACCTCCGACGGCATCACCACCGAGTCCCTGCTGGCGATTTACCGCGCCATGTACCACCGCTTCGAAGTGCTGCGTGAAAAACCCTGGGCGCACCTGATGCCGTCCCGTTCGGTGACGGCCCTGACGCGTCAGGAAACCGGACATCGCCTGAGCATTCAGCATCACCTCGACGGCGGCCATGAGCAGCTGGAGAGCGACGTGGTGATTTTCGCCACCGGCTACCGCGCCGTGCAGCCCGCGTTCCTCGCGCCGCTGTCTCACCGCCTGCATCTTGATGCGGACGAAGCGTTCTGCATTAACAACGATTTCACCCTCGAATGGGACGGTCCGCAGAGCAACCGCCTGTTCGCCGTGAACGCCGGGATGCACCGTCTCGGCATTGCCGAACCCCAGCTCAGCCTGATGGCCTGGCGCGCGGCGCGAATTCTGAATCGCGCACATGCCGACGAGCCGTTTGAACTGGCCAGCACCCCTGGCGTTATCCACTGGCGGAGCACCACCAGCCCGGAGAGCAGCCAGGTTTTTAAATCGTTAGCAAAAACCACTGAGTACTGACACACACAATCAGGATCAACATAACAATGAAACGTTCTCATCTTTGGGTTTTAAATCCTTGCTTGCTTGCAATGCTTTCTACCTCTGCGTGGGCGGAAGAACAAAAGGAAGAAAATATCGTGGTCTCTGCCAGCCGCGCGCACCGCAGCGTGGCCGAGATGGCGCAGACCACCTGGGTCATTGAACGCTCTGAGATCGAGCAGCAGGTTCAGGGCGGGAAAGAGATTAAAGAGGTGCTGGCGCAGCTGATCCCGGGTATGGACGTCAGCAGCCAGGGGCGTACCAACTACGGCATGAACCTGCGCGGCCGCTCCATGATGGTGATGGTGGACGGCGTGCGCCTGAACTCGTCCCGCAGCGACAGCCGCCAGCTCGACTCCATCGACCCGTTCAACATTGACCGCATCGAAGTCATCTCCGGCGCCACGTCACTCTACGGCGGCGGAAGCACCGGCGGCCTGGTGAACATCGTCACCAAAAAGGGCCAGCCGGAGACCGAAGTTGAGTTCCAGACCGGAGCAAAAAGCGGGTTTAACAGCCACAACGACCACGATGAGAACGTGTCGGCTGCGGTCAGCGGCGGCAACGACAACGCCTCCGGTCGTCTGTCGGTGTCGTATCAGCGCTACGGCGGCTGGTATGACGGCAACGGCGATGAGGTGATCATCGATAACACCCAGACCGGCCTCCAGTATTCCGACCGTATTGATGTGATGGGAACAGGCACCCTCAACATCGACGATCACCAGCAGCTGCAGCTCACTACCCAGTACTACAAGAGCGAATCCGACGGCAAGCATGGGCTGTATCTCGGGAAGAACTTCTCGGCGGTAACGGGCGATGCCACCGCGTACAACAAGGATAATCTCGACTCTGACCGCGTGCCGGGCACCGAGCGCCATCTGATTAACCTGCAGTACTCCAATACTGATTTCTGGGGCCAGGATCTGGTCGCGCAGATTTACTACCGTGACGAGAGCCTGACCTACTACCCGTTCCCGACCCTGACCAAAGGCGTGGTGAGCAGCATCGGCGCGTCGCAGCAGAAAACCGATTTTTACGGCGGCAAGCTGACGCTGAACAGCAAGCCGGTGGACGATTTGACGCTGACCTGGGGTGTTGATGCCGACCACGAAACGTTCGATGCCAACCAGCAGTTCTTTGACCTGAGCAAAGCGGCGGCGAGCGGCGGCATGGAGCTGGACAACGCCTACAACGTGGGCCGTTATCCGGGCTACAGCATCACCAACCTCGCTCCGTTCCTGCAGGCGAGCTATGACATTGACGCCATCACCCTGAGCGGCGGCGTGCGCTACCAGTACACCGAAAACAAGGTGGATGATTTTGTTGGCTACGCCCAGCAGCAAGCCATCGCCACCGGGAAAGCCACCTCCGCCGACGCGGTGCCGGGCGGGAAAACCGATTACAACAACTTCCTGTTTAACGCCGGGATCCTCGGTCGTCTGACCGAACAGCAGCAGCTGTGGTTTAACTTCTCCCAGGGCTTTGAAATTCCTGACCTGGCGAAGTACTACGGCTCCGGCACCTACCAACTCAGCAACGGCCACTATCGCCTGCTGAACAGCGTAAACGTCAACGACTCAACGCTGGACGGCATCAAGGTCAACGCCTACGAGCTGGGCTGGCGCTTCACCGGTGACAACCTGCGCACGCAGGTCGCGGCGTATTACTCGCTCTCGGATAAAACCATCACCATCAACAAGACGGATATGACCATCAACCTGGAAGACGACAAGCGTCGTATCTACGGGATTGAAGGCCAGGTGGACTATTTCTTCACCGACAGCGACTGGAGCACCGGCGCGAACTTTAACGCCATCAAGTCTGAAACCCGCGAAAACGGGAAGTGGGAGAAGCTGACGGTCGACAGCGCCAGCCCGTCGAAAGCCAGCGCATGGGTCAACTGGGCGCCGGGCGACTGGACCCTGCGCGTGCAGAGCACGCAGACCTTTGACGTGTCTGACGCTGACGGCAAGAAGATCGATGGCTATAACACGGTCGATTTCCTGGGCAGCTACGCCCTGCCGGTGGGGAAAGTCAGCTTCAGCGTGGAAAACCTGCTGGACAAAGACTACACCACCGCCTGGGGCCAGCGCGCGCCGGGGCTGTATAGCCCAACCTACGGTGCACCGGGCCTGTACACCTACAAAGGCCGTGGACGTACCTTTGGTCTGAACTACTCCGTACTGTTCTGATCCTGCGCGCCGCCTGCGGGCGGCGCATTTTGCTGTGTAATTTCGAAGCAAATTTACTATAAAATCAGCGATTTGCTGAAATAGTCGGCAAACGAACAAAAAGCGCGTTTTCACCCTTTGACAAGGCGTACCGAGGTCGATAATATGCGCCTCGTTCACACGATTCCTCTGTAGTTCAGTCGGTAGAACGGCGGACTGTTAATCCGTATGTCACTGGTTCGAGTCCAGTCAGAGGAGCCAAATTTAAAAAGCCTGCTTTTGAAGCAGGCTTTTTGCTTTTCATTTTCCCCTCCGCATCGGGAGAATTTCTGAGCCAGGTTGAGGTCCCCCCATCATGGCTTCATAACAATACGGCCAAGCGGTTTCGCTGTCTCAGCGTATTCATGGGCCGCGGCGGCGTTAGCCAGGGGGAAGATGCGGTCAATGACAACCCTGATGCGCCCTGCCGCTACAGCCTGCAGCATCTCGTCCACGCTTGCCCGAACCTCGGGCCTTTCAAAAAGGGGGCCCATGAATACTCCCATGAGCGTCTGGTTAGACTGCATTGCCGGCCATAAATCGGCTGTCAGGCTGCCACCGCCCGCATTACCGACGAAAACAAGACGCCCTTCCGGCGCGAGTGCAGAAAGCGATGCAGGCAACGTCGTCCCTACCGGATCGATGACGAGGTTAACACCGGTGCCGCGAGTGACCTGTCGGACACTCTCCACGACGTTATTCTCTACACGATCCACAACATGATCGGCCCCCAGTTCCAGCAACCGGTTTTTTCGCTGCGTTCCGCTTGCCACGGCGATGACCGTCGCGCCAGCTTGTGAGGCAAGCTGAACGGCCGCGAGCCCCACGCCACCCGCTGCTGCCTGAATCAGAACGGTTTCTCCGTGCCGGAGCATGCCTCGTGTGAAGAGGCAGTGATATGCGGTTCCAAAGGAGATCGGTACCACCGCCGCTTCTGCTGCATCCACTCCGTCTGGTATAAGCCAGGTTCGTTCCGCAGGCACAGCCCAACGTTCCGCATGCGATCCCTGCATGCTAAAAGCAGTCACTCTGTCTCCAACCTTGCGGCTACAAACTTTCGACCCGACGGCAACCACCGTCCCCGCGGCCGCTTAGCCAACGATCCATGAAGGAAAAGGCGGCGGTGTTGAACGTCGGTTGATCAGATCTCCCCCTTCAATCGAGATAGCCTCGACAGAAATCAGCACATCGTCAGGCCCTGCGACCGGATCCGGAACATCGACATATTGCAGGACGCCGGGAGCGCCTTCCACGTCATAAACCGCTGCCTTCATAAATTTTCCTCTGTCTTGCCTTTTGACCGTCGGAAAGATCCGTAACGCTCAGGGTAGCCTGGCAATCACCTTTATCTCAAACTGGAATCCGTACAGCCACGTCACGCCGATCCCGGTCAGCGTCGGATAAGGTGCTTCCCCCCAGTATTCCGGCAGGACACTCCAGATAGCGTCGAGATTTGACTCGGGATCGACAACAAAAAGGGTAACGTCAACCACGTCATCGAACGTGCAGCCCGCAGCCGTGAGAACAGCATTAAGGTTATCAAACGCCAGACGGATCTGCGCTTTTATATCCTCTTCAGGCGAACCATCTTCCCGGCTACCCACCTGCCCCGAAACAAACAAGAAGCCATTAGATTTGATGGCCGGTGAATAGCGATTGCGCTCATAGAGCGCCTGGCGCCCGAAGGGAAAAACGGCTTCGCGTGTTGTCATATTTGTACCTTTGTAATGGGGCGAACTCTGCCCGGTGAACCTAAAGAGACTTTACAGCTGCTGAAGCAGAGGGATAAACAGGCGACTTTGTCCATCATTGTTTGTAATATCCAAACAATCGGTGAAAAGAGAGGACATGGGATGGATCGTTTTGATGCGATGCGCGCCTTTGCTCGCGTGGTGGAGGCAGGCAGCTTCACAAAGGCTGCCCAAACGCTCCATATGAGCAAAACCACGGTGACGCAGCTTATTCAGCAGCTGGAAGCGCGCCTGCGCGTCAAGCTGCTCCATCGCACCACCCGCAGGCTCGGCGTCACTCCCGATGGCGCGGTCTACTACGAGCGCGTCATCCGCCTGCTGGCGGACATGGAAGATGCAGAAAACAGCCTGTCCAGTGCGGCGATGACGCCCAGGGGACGGCTAAGGGTGGATGTGCCCACTCCTCTCGCCCGCCTTGTGCTGGTGCCCGCGCTACCGGCTTTTCACGCGCGCTACCCTGATATCCAGTTCGACATGGGCGTAAGTGACCGGGTGGTGGATCTGATTGGCGACAACGTGGATTGCGTCCTGCGGGGTGGCGAAATCAACGACCAGTCCCTGATCGCACGCCATGTCGGCGATTTGCAAATCGGTGTTTACGTTGCACCGAGTTATGTGGAACGCCTTGGCGCCCCCGCGCATCCGCGAGAGCTGGAAAACACGGACCATCGCATCGTGGGATTCTTGTCCTCACGCACCGGTAAGATTGATCCTCTGGTGCTGCACGGTGAGAGTGAACGTATTGAAATTACGGGCAGCTATGTGCTTGCAGTGGATGATGGCAATGCTTACCTCGAAGCTGGACTAGCGGGATTGGGCGTGATTGCGCTGCCGGTCTATATGGCGGCAGCACATCAGGCTCGCGGTGCCTTGATTCCGCTATTTGAACGCTGGCGTATTGCTCCAATGCCCCTGTACCTGGCATTCCCGCCTAACCGCCACGTCAACGCTAAACTGCGCGTTTTTATTGACTGGATCGTTGAGTTGATGCAGCAGCATGTCCCCACAACTTACAATAAGTGACGACATCCCTGCCCCCCTGATTCGGCAGCGCTACCTGGCAAGCCCGAACCTAAATCTGATAATCAATCGCCACTTCTTCCGGCTCCATTACCTGACGTTTGATCTCGTCCACCGACAGCCCGGCATTGCACAGCTCGATAAAGCGCCACACATAGTTGCGCTGCAGTTGCCCGCGCTTAAGGCCCAGCCATACGGTATTGGCGTCAAACAGATGCCGCGTATCCAGGCGCACCAGGTTCCCGTCCTCGCGTTCGCCGCTGGACTGTTCCGCCACCAGGCCAATGCCCAGCCCCAGCTCGACGTAGGTTTTGATCACGTCAGAGTCCTGCGCGCTCAGCACGATGTCCGGCGTTAATCCTTTACGGTTGAAGGCCTCATCAATGCGCGAGCGTCCGGTTATGCCCTGGCGATACGTAATCAGCGGCCATTTCGCGATCGCTTCCAGCGTCAGCGGTGAAACCTGATTCAACGGATGATCGAGCGGGAGTAACAGGCTGTGGTACCAGCGGAACCAGGGAAAGGCCACCAGCAGCGGGTCGTTGCTCAGGCGCTCGCTGGCGATGCCGATATCCGCCCCACCGTTTTGCAGCAGCACTTCAATTTCCTGCGGCGTGCCCTGGATAAGCTCCAGACGGACATCAGGGAAAAGTTCGCGGAAGGCTTTGATCACCGGCGGCAGGCTGTAGCGCGCCTGGGTGTGGGTGGTGGCGATGGTGAGCACGCCCGAGGCATCGTTGGTGAAGAGATCCGCCAGGCGACGCACGTTGCTGGCCTCGTTGAGGATCCGCTCCGCGATGGTGAGCAATGCTTTACCCGGCTCCGTCATGCCGAGCAGGCGCTTGCCGCGACGTATAAAGATCTCTATGCCCAGCTCCTCTTCCAGCTCGCGGATATGGCGGCTGACGCCGGACTGAGAGGTATAAAGCATATTGGCGACCTCGGTCAGGTTGTAGTCCCGCCTGGCCGCCTCACGGATAATTTTAAGTTGCTGGAAATTCACGATTCACTCCGGCGCATCTGACATAGCTCTATTGTTAGAGTCAGCCGAGCTGCAGAACAAATAATAAAAACCAGCATCTTATGCTTTTCTGGAATATCAGCTTACGAGCTGGAGCTCACGGTTCTCAAGCGACGGCTTGCTGACCAGCGACATTAAAATCTCTTTTACCGCCTGCGCCTGCGGCGAAAGCGAGCCGCGAGCGGACATGTTCAGCGACAGCGGCAGGCTCATCGAAGGCGTGGTGATCCGCGCCATCCAGCCGTTTGCCGCACCGCACAGCGAGCGCGCGGCGGATTCCGGCAGTACGGTGACGCCCATTCCGCTGGCAATGGCCGCGGTCAGCGTGGAGATTGAGTCGATTTCGCCGATGATTTTGGCCGTCAGACGGCGCAGGGAGAACGCTTCGTCCACACGCACGCGCACGGCGCTGTAGTCGCGCGGCAGATAGAGGTTCATCTCTGCCACGGCGGTAAGATCTACGCTCTGGCCAGGACAGTCGCGGGTGCCCACGAGGTAGAGATCTTCCTTGAGCAGCGGCTGGCTGGTGATCCCGGCAACCGGGGAGCGATCGTAAAGGACCGCCATGTCCAGTTGGCCGTTGAGCAGCTTGTCATTCAGTACAGAGCCACTGTTTTCATGCAGATAGACCAGCACTTCCGGCAGCTCGGCACGCACGGCCTGCAGAAGCGGCATGGTGATAGAGGACGCCGCCGTTCCCGGCGCCAGCCCGATAGAAACGTGCCCGCTAAGGGTCTGGCCCACGTTGTTCACCGCAAGCTGCGCCTGTTCACACTGACGCAGGATAGTGCGGGCGTGGGTATACAGGATCTTGCCTGCTTCCGTTGGCGTGACGCCGCGTTTGGTGCGGATCAGTAACTGCTGATCCATCTCGCCTTCCAGAGTAGCCACCTGCTGGCTCAGCGCAGGCTGCGCGATGTGCAGCACTTCTGCCGCTTGAGTCAGGCTGCCGATATCGACGATTTTTACGAAGTATTTCAGTCGTCTTAAGTTCATTTTGCCCCCTGTTCGAAATGCATTGCCGGAACCGGCTGTCGTTGTTGAACAGGTTTTGCAATATGAATGCCACTTTTACCGTGCGGTCTGAATTGTTCGCTAACCGCCTGAAAATAAGGAAACCTAATCATGGAGGGGTGATTTATTACTGAAACAGCAGTTTACGATCTGCCCCATTAGAGGTATATCCGCACCATTACGGTGCATTCCGCTGTCAAAAACATCATTTTGCCGATTTTGTCAGCAAACGATCAAAAGGCGTTGATCCACCCTTTGACAAGGCGAACGCAGGTCGATAATATGCGCCCCGTTCACACGATTCCTCTGTAGTTCAGTCGGTAGAACGGCGGACTGTTAATCCGTATGTCACTGGTTCGAGTCCAGTCAGAGGAGCCAAATTTGAAAAGCCTGCTTTTAAAGCAGGCTTTTTGCTTTTCTGCGCAAGGTAAATGCAAAACGGCAACTGGGTTGCCGTTTTTAGTGTGTTCCCCCTCTCCCGTGGAAGAGGGTTGGGGTGAGGGCACCAGCCCGCACTATGCCCTTACATGCCGATTTTAACCGGCATCCCCGACCGCCGTTCCAGTTCAGCGCCCGCCCCCTCGTTTATCAACTGTGTCTGCTGTGCGGCGGAGATGGGCAGAGGCACTTTCCGGCTCGATTCAAATTCCGCCCGGTTACGTGACAGCGGTTCATGAACCTCCACCCACCGGCTGCCGTCCGGCTCCGTGGTCACCTTAACGGGCCGATCGATAAGCTGCACGCGGGTGCCCACGGGGACATTATCGAAAAGATATTTAATGTCGTTGTTACGCAGACGAATACAACCCTGGCTCACCCGCAGCCCAATGCCGAAATTGGAGTTTGTGCCGTGTATGGCATATAGCCTGCCGATATATATCGCATACAACCCCATCGGGTTATCCGGCCCGGCGGGCACGAAGGCGGGCAGCATTTTCCCCTCTGCCGCATAGGCACGGCGCGTGTTCGGCGTCGGAGACCAGGTTGGTCCCTCCTGCTTGCGCTCAACCGCCGTCACCCAGTTACGCGGAGTCTCCCGCCCGGCCTGACCGATGCCGATGGGCAACACTTCCACCGTATTGCTGCCCGGCGGGTAATAGTAGAGACGCATTTCCGCCACGTTAACGACAATCCCCTCGCGCACGGTGTCGGGCAAAATCAGCTGCTGAGGAATGACCAGCCGGGTGCCGGATTTGGGCAAAAAAGGATCCACGCCCGGGTTCGCTTCCAGCATATTGCTGAGCCCCAGCCCGTGCTGTGCAGCAAAGGCCTCAAGCGGTAACGTATTGCGCTCGGGAACGGTGATGGTAATCGGGGTTCCCACCAGCCGACTGCCTTCCGGCGGCAGGGTATAGGTTACGGCAAACGCACTGGGAACAGCGGCACACAGCGTAAGGACGAACCAGGTAAGTCGCATCATAATTTCCTGTGCTCACAAAAGAGAAAGCCTGGACTCAGGCAGGCTTTCTCAGTTTACGCTATTACGCTTCGATTTTACGCCATCTGCGCGTCAGCACTTTTTCCGCCTCGACAATAAGGAACATCACAAAACCAATCAGGAAGGTAATGACCCAGTAGCGGAACGGCAGCGCTTCGGTGCCAAACAGCATCTGCATGAACGGGGCGTAAATGATAAGAAGCTGTAGCGCCAGCAGTACGCCGCTCACGATCCAAATCCCTTTATTCGCCAGCAGACCTTTGCTCAGCGAGAAGCCGTCATTAACGCGACAGTTGAGCATGTAGAACCACTGCGCGGTCACCAGGGTTTGCAGCAGCACGGTGCGGATGAATTCCGCCGAGTAGCCGCGCGGCTGTAGCCAGGCTTCCAGCACGAAGGCGCTAATGGCAATCATCAGACCGACAAACACCACGCGCCATATAGCGTAGCCGTCCATCACATGCAGATTCGCCTTGCGCGGTGGCCGGTTCATGATGTCCTTCTCACCCGCTTCAAACGCCAGGCCAAACGACAGGGTTGCTGAAGTGGCCATGTTCATCCACAGGATCAGGACCGGCGTCAGCGGAATCAGGTTCCCCGCCAGCAGCGCGATGATGATCAGCAGGGCCTGCGCGATGTTGCTCGGGATAACGAACAGAATCGTTTTTTTCAGGTTATCGTAAACCCGCCGTCCCTCGTGGACCGCACTGGCAATGGTGGCAAAGTTGTCATCCGTTAACACCATGTCGGCGGCTTCCTTGGTGACCTCAGTCCCCTTAATCCCCATGGCGATACCCACATCCGCCCGCTTGAGCGCCGGGGCATCGTTCACGCCATCCCCGGTCATGCCCACCACTTCCTGTTTACTTTGCAGGGCCTGCACGAGGCGGAATTTATCCTCCGGGCTGGTTCGGGCGAAAATATCGTACTGCTGCGCGGCGTCGCTCAGCTGACGGTCATCCATCGCCTCCAGCTCGCGTCCGGTGATCGCGCTTGCGGCGTTACCAATCCCCAGCATTTGCCCGATGCTCATGGCCGTTTGCGGGTGGTCGCCGGTGATCATTTTCACGCGAATCCCGGCCTGCAGACAGTCGGCAATCGCGGTAATGGCCTCCGGACGCGGCGGATCCATCATTCCTGCAATACCCAGCAGGATCACGCCATCATGGAGGTCCGGGTGATCCAGATCGCGCTGTCCTTCGCGGGCAGGTTTCCAGGCCGCCGCCACCATGCGCAGCCCTTCCCGGGCATACTCTTCAATCTTCCCTTCCCAGTAAGGTTGATCGAACGGCTGCAGTCCGTCATTCGTCTGCTGGTACTGGCAGAGGCGGAACAGGACGTCCGGCGCGCCGGTGATTAAAATCGCCTCTTCTTCACCCAGTCGGTAGAGCGTGGACATGTATTTATACTGCGAATCAAACGGGATTTTACTGCGCATTTCCGTATCAAGCGGTGGGAGCGGGATTTTCGCCGCCAGCACCTTCAGGGCACCCTCGGTTGGTCCTCCGGTGATTTTCCACAGCCCCTGCTCGTCTTTGATCAGCTGGCTGTCATTACAGAGGTCAATGGTGCGCAGGTAGCGTTCCAGCAGGGAACCCTGCGTCACGCTGACGGGCGTCGGGTCATCTACGGGGTGAATATTTCCCACCGGTTCGTAGCTGTCGCCCTCCACGCGATAGGTCGTGTCAGCGGTAATCACCGCTTTGACCGTCATTTCATTCATCGTCAGGGTGCCGGTTTTATCCGAGCAGATGACCGTCATTGCGCCCAGGGTTTCCACCGTGGGCAACTTGCGAATAATGGCCTTGCGACGCGCCATGGCCTGTACGCCAAGCGAAAGGATGATGGAAATGATGGCCGGCAGGCCTTCCGGCACGGCGGCAACGGCGAGGCTGATAAGCGACAGCACCAGTTCAGAAACCGGCATATCCCGGAACAGGAGGCTAAAGACGAACAGCGCTACCATCATCACCAGGATAGTGATGAAAATGGTCTTACCGAGCTTGTCCATCTGCACCATCAGCGGCGTGCGGTGCTTTTCAATGTCGGACATCATCTGATTGATGTGGCCAAGCTCGGTCTCGCCCCCGGTTGCCACCACCACGCCTTTACCGCCGCCGGAGCTGACGGTGGTGCCTGAGTAGAGCAGATTATAGCGATCGCCTAAGGGCAGTTCCCCGCTTAACGCATCGCTGTTTTTCTCAACAACGGTGGATTCGCCAGTCAGGATGGCCTCCTCCACGCGAAGGTTATGCGCCTCAATCACGCGCAGGTCCGCAGGGATACGATCCCCGGCGCGGATCACCACGATATCGCCCGGGACCAGCGCCGTAGTGGGGATCGTTTCATGATTCCCCTGTCGTACCACCACGGCTTCGCTGGAGAGCATATTGCGAATACTCTGCAACGATTTCTCAGCATTGCTCTCCTGGATATGGCCGATCAGCGCGTTAATGATGGCAACCCCAAGGATCACAAACATGTCTACCCAGTGGCCCATAAAGAGCTTAAGCAACGCGGCCACCAGCAGAACGTAAATCAGTACATCGTTAAAATGCGCCAGGAAGCGCAGCCAGGCGGGTTTGCCCTTTTTTTGCGGTAACGCATTCTCACCATGCTGCTGAAGTCGGGCTGATGCCTCAGTGCCGCTAAGTCCTTCCAGAGTGGAGTGGATATTCGACAGGGTTTCATCAACGGTTTGTTGATAATACGGACGTTCAGGTTTTCCTGTTTTCATTGTTACTTCCTCAGGTTCTATTCAGAAATCACCTTGCTTTCATGAAATTAACGAATAACGAAAACAGGAACATGGGCGTAACGGACAATACTTGCCGCCTCCGATCCTAACAAATGGGTTTGAATATTTGGATTGCGGGAGCCGACGATAATCGCGCCAGCAGTAAGTTCATCCGCCAGCTTAATAACCTCATCACGAACATTTCCGCTGCGAACATGGAGGTGAACGCGCTCTTCTGGCAAATTCAATTTTTTGACCAGGTCAGACAGTTTTTCTTTTGAATTATTAATCATATATTCATCCATCTTTCGCGCATCTGAAATAAAACCGCGCGTCAGCTCGGCTGAAAATTTTGGCATGACGTGCAGCAAATGAATGTCACCCAATGCGCTTTGCGCCAGAAACTGTGCATGCTGCAACGCTTTATCCGCCAGGCTTGTCTCGTAGACATCCACCGGAACGAGAATGTTTTTATACATATCGAGCATCCTTTTTATAACCAACATGAGAGTGAATGAAGCAAAAAAAACGCATTAAATGCAGGGGGTTGCCCTTAATGCCAGTTACGGTAAAAGAGATGAATAATATTAAACGTAGCACAGGAATTTCAGGTTTAGCGCGTCCCCACTGCTAATGGTTATTTAACATTTATCTTTTCGCCGACTATGCTCATAGTGAGTTACCGCTTCCGGCTCATGGAGGAATGTATGTATGGCATAAGCCTGATCCGACTGGGTATGTTTATTGCGCTTGCCATTATCGCCAGCACGGCGATTGGTTTATTTACCTATATGGTCGTCACTGTTCTGGCAGAATAGTGTCACCCCTGTCCAGGTTATGGAATAAATAAAACAGTTATTTATTAGGGGAATACAGTGAAACGTTACCTCTCTCTTTTACCGTTCGTTTTGTTAACGCTCACGGCGTGCGATCCTAAACCTGAACAAGCCTCCCCCCTGCCCAGAATGGTTAAAGTGGCGGAGGTGACGGTTCCCGGTCATGCCCAGCAGCGCGTTTTTCCCGCCCGCATTGAATCGGGCGATGCCACAGACCTTTCCTTCAAGCGCGCTGGTCAAATTGAAGCGCTCGATGTGCGTCAGGGCGCAGCCATCAAGCAGGGCCAACAGCTTGCAAGATTGAACGCCCGTGAAGCCCAGCAGCGGGTTAACGACATGCAGACGGCGGCGACGCTGGCCCAGAGGCAGTTCGATCGCTTCCAGACGCTGGCGGGCCGCCAGGCGATTTCGAAAGCCGAAATGGACGTGCAGCGTGCGAACCGCGATTCGGCGAATGCGGCGCTGCAGATTGCCCGAGAAGAGTTGAATCAGATGACGCTCGTCGCCCCCTTCAGCGGGACGGCGGCCAGCGTACATGTCCGAAACCATCAGGTGGTGTCTGCCGGTCAGCCCATCGCGACGTTAACCCGCACCGATCTGCTTGATGTGGTGTTCAGCATCCCTGAAAACCTGTTTAAGACCTTTGATATCCGCAACGCGCAGTATCGTCCGGTAGTGAGAATTAACGCCATTCCGGATCGGGAATTTACCGCCGTCTACAAAGAGCACTCGGGCAGCAGCGACAGTAATACCCTGACCTGGCAGGTGATACTGACCATGCCGCGACCAGATGATTTTCCCGCCGTCGGTGGCGTAAGCGGTACGGTGACCATCAATTTAACCAACCTCCCGGCTGGCGCGGGCGCTCAGACGCTGGTTGTACCGGTTGAGGCCGTCTTTAACCCGGACAACAGCCCACGCAATGAGCCGCACGTCTGGGTTGTGGCGGGAGAAGGCGACACGCTCCATCTTGAAGACCGCAAGGTCAGCGTGGGGCAAGTGATAACCGAAGGCGTGACGATCACCAGCGGGCTTAAGGCGGGCGAGCGCGTGGTGGCCGCAGGCGTGGGAGAGCTCCATGCTAACCAGCCGGTGCGTATCTGGACGCGTGAGCGGGGACTGTAATGGATATCACTCGTCAATTTATTAATAACCCGGTTCGCGTCTGGCTAACGATTCTGCTGCTGGGCATTGGGGGGATTTTCGCCCTGTTGAATATCGGCAGGCTGGAAGATCCCGCCTTTACCATCAAAACCGCTGTGGTGGTTACCCACTACCCCGGCGCATCCGCTCAGCAGGTTGAAGAAGAGGTGACGCTGCCGCTGGAGAATGCCCTTCAGCAGCTGCCTTATCTGGACAACGTGAGCTCCATCTCATCAAACGGGCTGTCGCAAATCACCGTTAACATCGCTTCACGCTATCACTCGAACGAACTGCCGCAGATTTGGGATGAGCTGCGCCGCCGAGTGGGCGATGCCTCGCGTCAGTTCCCGCCCGGCGTCGTCACGCCCTTTGTGAATGACGATTTCGGCGACGTGTTCGGCTTCTTCTTCGCCATTTCCGGGGATGAATTCAGTAATCCTGAACTGGTGAGATATGCAGAGCAGCTGCGCCGCGCGTTGATTCTCGTTCCCGGCGTCGCGAAGGTCGCCATCGGCGGGGCCATTAGCCAACAGGTCAACATCGATATTTCCCTGACCAAAATGGCCGCGCGCGGCATTACGCTGAACCAGCTTTCCGCCCTGCTCAGCAGGCTCAACGTCGTTTCCAGCGCCGGAGAAATCACCTCCGGCAGCGAATCCATTCGTCTGCACCCCACTGGTGAGTTCGAGAATCTTGATGAACTGGCGGATCTCATCATCACGCCTTCCGGCACCGGGGCGGCGACGCGCCTGCGGGATATCGCCACGCTGTCGCGCGGGCTGAACGAATCGCCCGCCAGTATCTACCATGCCAACGGCAAAAAAGCCGTCACCATGGGCGTCTCGTTTATTCCCGGCGTGAACGTGATCGACGTGGGCCACGCGCTGGAGGCGAAGCTAAACCAGATGTCGGCGGAAAAACCGGCAGGCATACAGATAGATCTGTTTTACGATCAGGCAGCCGAAGTGGGCCATTCTGTTAACGGTTTTATTATTAACTTCCTGATGGCGCTGGCGATTGTCATCGGCGTGCTGCTGATCTTTATGGGGGTACGCAGCGGGATCATCATCGCGGTTTCTCTCGCCCTTAACGTGCTGGGCACGCTGCTGATTATGTATCTGTGTGGCATTGAGCTACAGCGCATCTCGCTCGGGGCGCTGATTATCGCCCTCAGCATGCTGGTGGATAACGCCATCGTGATTGTCGAAGGGGTGTTGATTGCCCGGCAGCAGGGCTCCCCGCTGTTAACCGCCGCTAACAACATCATCCGCCGCTCCGCCCTGCCGCTGCTGGGGGCGACGGTGATCGCCATCCTTGCGTTTGCCCCTATCGGGCTATCGCAGGATTCCACCGGGGAATACTGTAAATCTCTGTTCCAGGTGCTGCTGATTTCCCTGATGCTGAGCTGGTTCTCGGCGCTCACCCTCACCCCGGTGCTGATTAAGTGGTGGTTGTTTAAAAACGACAGTGCGCCGGACGCCACTAACGAGTCAGATCCTTACGACAAACGTCTCTACCGCCTCTACCAGCACCTGCTGAACGCACTGCTGCACCATAAAGCGCCAACGCTGGTAGTGATGGCCGCCCTGCTGGCCGCGTCTGTCTGGGGGTTTGGCGCGGTGCGGCAAAACTTTTTCCCGTCGTCCAATACGCCGATTTTCTTTGTCGACCTCTGGTTACCCTACGGGACCGATATCAAATGGACCGAGAAAATGACCGGCGATATTGAGAAAACCATCAAGGGACGGCCCGGCGTGGAAACCACCGTCTCGACCATCGGTCAGGGGAGCATGCGCTTTATTCTGACCTACAGCGGACAGCGGCAGTACAGCAACTACGCGCAGATCATGGTGCGTATGGATGACCAGCGCAGCATCTCCGCGCTGACGCGCTACGTGGATGAGTACATCGCGCGTAACTACCCGCAGGTCAACGCCAGCACGAAACGGGTGATGTTTGGGCCCTCCGGCGACAGCGCCATTGAAGTGCGCATTAAAGGCCCGGATCCTGACAGGCTGCGTCTGATTGCCAGCCAGGTGGACGATATCCTGGCGCGCGACCCGGCCACGGGGAGCGTCCGAAACGACTGGCAAAACCGCAGCAAAGTGATCCGTCCGCAGTACGTCGCCGCGCTGGGACGCGAGCTTGGCGTGGATAAGCAGGACGTCGACAACGCGCTGGAGATGAATTTCTCCGGCAGCCGGGCGGGGTTGTATCGGGAAGGCAGTGACCTGCTGCCCGTGGTGGTGAGGCCTCCGGAAAGCGAAAGGCTGGACGCCAGCCACCTGAACAACGTGCTGGTGTGGAGCCAGGCGCGGCAGCAGTATATCCCGCTGAGTAACGTCGTTAGCAGCTTCACGCTGGAGTGGGAAGATCCGCTCATCCTTCGACGCGACCGCTCGCGGGTACTGACGGTTCAGACGGATCCGGACCCGCTGAGCCAGCAAACCTCCGGTGATATTCTCGCCCGCGTGAAGCCGCAGGTGGATGCCCTTCCCCTGCCACACGGCTACAGCATCGAGTGGGGGGGCGACGCGGAAAACTCCAGCGAAGCGCAGCAAGGGCTGTTCACTACGCTACCTCTCGGGTATCTGGTGATGTTTGTCATTACGGTGCTGATGTTCAGCTCGGTAAAAAATGCCGTCGCGATCTGGCTGACCGTACCGCTGGCGTTGATTGGCGTCACGCCAGGATTTTTAATTACCGGCATTCCCTTTGGCTTTATGGCGCTGATTGGTCTGCTGAGCCTGAGCGGAATGCTCATCCGCAACGGCATCGTGCTGGTGGAAGAGATCGAACAGCAGAAAACGCACAAGGATCAGCACAGCGCGATCGTTTATGCCGCCACCTCGCGCCTGCGCCCTATCCTGCTCACCGCGTTCACGACCGTACTTGGCCTGGCACCGCTGCTGCTGGATGTTTTCTTCCAGAGCATGGCCGTTGTGATTATGTTTGGACTGGGGTTTGCTACAATCCTGACGCTACTGGTACTCCCCGTGATCTATGCGTGTTTCCATCGTAAGGACGAAGCCAAACAACAATGAATGCGACAGGGCTGAACATTATCAAGACGCTGGGCTGTATGACGGCGGTCACCTTCTTCACCATCTACAATACCTGGGATCATTATGACTATGACTATCACTGGATCCTGGGCTTTTTAACTTTTATCTCGACCATCGCCACGCCGCTGTTTTTTGTGGTGTCGGGCTATCTCGACGGGCAATCCCGGCACGGCACGCGCTGGCAGCTGGGGAAAATAAAAAGTCTGGTGATTGTTTTTCTGTTCTGGATAACGATCTACTACCTCTGGGAGCCTTATCAGCGCGGGTATTTAATTCAGCCCTGGTTCGTGTTCGCATTTGTCGTGATTTACACCTTCCACCCGGCGGTGGAGTGGCTTAGCCAGCGGAGATCGCTGTTCTGCGGCGCGATTGCTGCTCTGCTGTGCTTTTCCTACGGATACGATCTGTTATCGGCGCTTTATCCTGAAACGCACGTCCTTTCGCTTTCGCCGCAGTATCGGCTGTGGACATGGCTGCTGTTTTATCTGACCGGGCAGCTCTTCTGCGACCCAAAAGTCGCCGAGTGGATAAGCCGCAAAAACGTGGTTCGGGCGGCGGTTGTCGCCATCCCGTTTATCTATCTCTTCACCTGGTTTTACGAGCGCCACTTCTTTTTTGCCCTGTTTAAGGCCGACAGGAACGCCTTTATTCTCACCGGCTCGCAGATCTACATCCTGATTATTGCCCTGGTGATTGCGGCGAACGGCGTTCGCTTTCGCCGCAATGCTGAATTAAAGGAGTCCATTCTGGCCGCCATCAGCAAAACGATGACCGGCGTATATATTGTGCATTACTCGGTGTTTCATCTGCTGACGGCGCTGATACCGGTGACCTCTCTCGGCATGAAGCTGGCGCTGATTGTGCTTACGTTCGTCACCTCTGTTCTCTTCTCCATGCTGGTATTGTCTAACGCCGTGGCAAAAAAGGTGATCACCCTTTAAAAGCCTAAGCGCAGCCAGGCAAAGAGCACGTTGCCGTTGTTATAAGTTCCGGGAATATAGGTGAACTGGACGGTAACGCGCTTATAGCCAGCTGAAAACAGCGGGAAGATGAACGGCAGAGGCACATAGTTTGCAAAATCATCTCGCGCCGTGATGCCCGCGGCGGCACCGAGCCCAAGGCGGAAATCTTTGGCATTATCCAGATACCAGCCCTTCTCCCAGCCATAGCCCATCGCGGGCTGCCATTCGTTGTGCGAGTCCTTGAACATCATTGCGAAAAGCGCGCTCCAGTTGCCCTCTTCGTTATAGCGGGACACGCCCAGGCCGCCGCCCCACGGCATTTCGTTGTAATTGTCGGTTTTTTCTTTATCGTACATAAAGCGGGCGTGCCAGCTCAGAAACGGCAAGTACAAATCGTAACGTTGCGGCTCTTCCCAGGTCTGGGAGATATCATCCGTCAGCGCATTCCACCAGCCGCTAATACGCTGTTCGCCATAGACTTTCGGCTCGGCATGAAGCGGTGCGGCGAATAAAAACAGGATCATCCAGAATGCCGAAAAGTTACGTTGCATCGTTTTTCCCTCAGCTTTAGTCACGCAGCGGTATCTATTACTGTAATCCATTCAGCACGAACCGGAGCCAAACAGACGGATTTATCTCGAGGCAGGGGAAGATGAAATTTATTTATTCAGCGCCTCCCGGAAAGATAAAAACGTTTTCTCAGGCGTTTTGTCGCGGTAGTCTCATAGGTTCCGTTTATATGACGGCAGCTATGTGAGTGACCTTTTCTTATACCAATAATAAAAAACAGTACGGACAGGACAACTATGGACTCCACCCTCATCTCCGATCGTCCCAACGAGGAGACACCTTCGCTCAATCGCGCCCGCCGCGCCGCCCTCGGCAGCTTCGCGGGTGCCGTCGTCGACTGGTATGATTTTCTGCTCTACGGCATCACCGCCGCGCTGGTGTTTAACCGCGAGTTTTTTCCCCAGGTCAGCCCTGCGATGGGCACGCTCGCCGCGTTTGCCACCTTCGGCGTCGGCTTTCTGTTTCGCCCGCTGGGCGGGGTGATTTTCGGCCACTTCGGCGACCGGCTTGGCCGCAAGCGCATGCTGATGCTTACCGTCTGGATGATGGGGATTGCCACCGCGCTGATTGGCATTCTCCCGTCGTTTTCCGCCATCGGCTGGTGGGCGCCGGTGTTGCTGGTGACGCTGCGCGCCATCCAGGGCTTCGCCGTGGGCGGCGAATGGGGCGGCGCGGCGCTGTTATCCGTTGAGAGTGCGCCAAAAAACAAGAAAGCGTTTTACAGCAGCGGCGTGCAGGTCGGGTACGGCGTCGGGCTGTTGCTTTCCACCGGGCTGGTATCGTTAATCAGCCAGCTCACCACCGACGAGCAGTTTCTGAGCTGGGGCTGGCGCATCCCGTTTATCTTCAGCATCGTGCTGGTCATTGCCGCCCTGTGGATCCGCAACGGGATGGATGAGTCGGCAGAGTTCGAACAGCAGCAGCAGCGTGAGGAGCCGTCCGTCAAAAAACGGCTGCCGGTGATGGAAGCCCTGATTCGGCACCCTGGCGCTTTTCTGAAAATTATCGCCCTGCGCCTGTGCGAGCTGCTGACGATGTATATCGTCACCGCCTTTGCGTTGAACTACTCGACGCAGAATCTCGGCCTGCCCCGTGAACTGTTCCTGAATATCGGTCTGCTGGTTGGCGGGATCAGCTGTCTGACCATCCCCTGCTTCGCCTGGCTGGCGGACCGGTTTGGCCGCCGCCGCGTCTACATCACCGGCGCGCTGATTGGCAGCCTCAGCGCCTGGCCGTTCTTTATGGCACTGGAGGCTCATTCTGTGTTCTGGATTGTCTTCTTCGCCATTATGCTCGCGAACATCGCTCACGATATGGTGGTCTGCGTGCAGCAGCCGATGTTTACCGAACTGTTCGGCGCCAGCTACCGCTACAGCGGCGCGGGCGTGGGTTACCAGGTGGCAAGCGTGGTCGGCGGCGGATTTACGCCGTTTATCGCCGCCGCGCTGGTGGCCTTCTCCGGTGGTAACTGGCACAGCGTGGCGATTTATCTGCTGGCCGGCTGCCTGCTGTCGGCGGCAACGGCGCTTCTGATGAAAGAGACGAGCCACGCCTGATCTCCCTTTTGTTTCACAGGCGTGTGACATACTATCGGATAGAGTCGCACACCTGTGGAACAAGGAGACAGAGATGAATAATAAGGGCTCCAGCCTGACCCCGGCTCAGGCGCTGGAAAAACTCGACGCGCTGTATGAACAGTCCGTCAACGCGCTGCGCAGCGCCATTAGCGAATACATCGAAACGGGGAAACTTCCCGATCAAAAGGCCAGAAACGAAGGCCTTTTTGTTTATCCATCGCTCTCTGTGACCTGGGACGGCAGCGCAAGCACGACGCCGAAAACCCGCGCCTACGCCCGTTTTACCCACTCCGGCTGCTACAGCACCACCGTCACCCGCCCTGCACTGTTCCGCCCCTATCTGGAAGAGCAGCTAACGCTGTTGTATCAGGATTACGGCGCGCACATTGCCGTGGAGCCTTCACAGCATGAGATCCCGTACCCGTACGTGATTGACGGTTCGGCGCTAACTCTTGACCGCTCCATGAGCGCGGGACTGACCCGCCACTTCCCAACGACCGAGCTGTCACAGATTGGCGATGAGACGGCTGACGGGATTTATCACCCGGCAGAGTTTTCCCCCCTGTCGCACTTTGACGCCCGTCGGGTGGATTTCTCCCTGGCGCGCCTGCGCCACTACACCGGCACGCCCGCCGAGCATTTCCAGCCGTTTGTGCTGTTTACCAACTACACCCGCTACGTGGACGAGTTCGTTCGCTGGGGCTGTAGCCAGATCCTTGATCCGGACAGTCCATATATCGCCCTCTCCTGCGCGGGCGGGATCTGGATCACCGCCGAGACCGAAGCGCCCGAGCAGGCCATCTCCGATCTGGCGTGGAAAAAACACCAGATGCCCGCCTGGCACCTGATCACCGCCGACGGTCAGGGGATCACCCTGATCAACATCGGCGTCGGCCCGTCGAACGCCAAAACCATCTGTGACCATCTGGCGGTGCTGCGCCCCGACGTGTGGCTGATGATTGGCCACTGCGGCGGCCTGCGCGAAAGCCAGCTGATTGGCGATTACGTGCTGGCCCACGCCTATCTGCGCGACGACCACGTGCTGGATGCGGTACTGCCGCCGGATATCCCAATCCCGAGCATCGCCGAAGTACAGCGCGCGCTGTATGACGCCACCAAAGAGGTGAGCGGCATGCCGGGTGAAGAGGTGAAGCAGCGCCTGCGTACCGGTACGGTGGTGACAACGGATGACCGCAACTGGGAGTTGCGTTACTCCGCCTCCGCGCTGCGCTTCAACCTGAGCCGAGCGGTGGCGATTGATATGGAGAGCGCCACCATCGCCGCCCAGGGGTATCGCTTCCGCGTTCCTTACGGCACGCTGCTGTGCGTGTCCGATAAGCCGCTGCACGGCGAAATTAAGCTGCCGGGTCAGGCCAACCGTTTCTATGAAGGGGCGATTTCCGAACATTTGCAGATCGGCATTCGCGCCATCGACCTGCTGCGGGCGGAAGGCGACCGACTGCATTCGCGTAAGCTGCGCACCTTCAACGAGCCGCCGTTCCGCTAATAACAATAAGGAAAAACCATGCACACCCCTGCTCCGCTCTCTGCCCTGCGTCAGTGGCTTCAGGAAAACAGCCTCGACGGGATGATCGTTCCGCGCACCGATGCCTGGCAAAGCGAGAATTGCGCGTCGAACGACGAAAAGCTGGCCTGGCTGACAGGCTTTAACGGCTCTGCTGGCGTCGCGCTGGTACTGAGGGATAAAGCGCTGCTGTTCGTCGACGGGCGCTATCAGGTGCAGGCCCGCGTTCAGGTGAATATGGATGAGGTTGAGATCCACCATCTGCACAACGAGCCGCTGGCAGACTGGCTGACGGCCAACGTCGCGGCGGGCACGCGCATCGGTTTTGACCCAATGCTGATGACGAATACCGAGTTTACGCAGCTGTCTGCCACACCGTGCGCGCTCGTGCCGCTGAACGCGTCACCGTTTGACGCCTTATGGATCGATCGCCCTGCCGCACCGGCGGGGCTTATCCGTGAGATGCCGGTTGCGATAAGCGGTGAAAGCAGCGAAGACAAACGTCAGCGCGTTGCCGCCGTGCTGGCCGCGAACAACGCTGACTACCTGGCCGTTACGCTGCCGGATAACATTGCGTGGCTGCTCAACGTGCGCGGCTCAGATATCCCCACCAGTCCGGTACCGCTCTCATTTGCCCTGCTCGGTCGCGACAGCCGCGTTGAGTGGTTTGTTAACGATAATAAGCTCGCAGAACTCCCTGATGCAGTTCTGAACGCCTTCACGATTGCGCCACAGGACACCTTTATTGAGCGCTGTCAGCAACTTGCTGAAGGGAAGCGGGTGATGGTTGATGCCGACTCCGCGCCGGTGGCCCTGCGCTTTGCCATTGAACCGCGCGGTGAAATTGTCTGGCGAACAGATCCCATTACCCTCATTAAGGCTACCAAAAACCCGGTCGAGCTGGCAGGGTATCGCGAGTGCCATCTCCAGGACGGCGCCGCATGGGTCAACTTCCTGGCCTGGCTGAGCCGCGAAGTGCCGCTGCGTGCGGCGGCGGGACAACCGCTAACGGAGCTGGAAGTGCAGGCGAAGCAGCTGGCATTTCGCAAACAGCAGCCCGGTTTTATCGAGCAGAGTTTCGCGACCATTTCCGCCTCTTCGAGCAATGCGGCGATGTGCCACTATCATTCAAGCGAGGCCAGCAACAAGCCCATCGGTCATGACCATTTTTACCTGAACGATTCGGGCGGGCAGTACGCTAACGGCACCACCGATGCCACGCGCACGCTGGCGTGGGGTAATGTCCCCTCGCAGCAGCGTCTGCACTACACCGCCGTGCTGAGAGGCTTCCTGTCGCTGATTACCCTGCAGTTCCCTTCCGGTACGCAGGGGCACCAGCTGGATGCTTTCGCGCGTCGTCCGCTGTGGGAGATGGGGCTGGATTACGATCACGGTACCGGGCACGGCGTGTGCCACCAGCTTCTGATCCACGAAAACCCGCATCGCATCGCCAAAAAGGTGAACCCGTGGCCGCTGGTGGCAGGGAACATCATGACCATTGAGCCGGGATACTATCTGGGCGATAGCCACGGTATCCGTATTGAAAACCAGGTAGAAATTGTGGAGAGCCGACCGGGGTTCTGCAAGTTTGCCTCGCTGACGCTGATCCCGATCGATCTAAGCCAAGTGGAATTGCAGCTGTTGAGCGAGCAGGAAAAGCAGTGGCTGGATGCGTATCACCAGCAGGTACGTGAGGCGCTGACGCCGCGGGTGAATAGCGAGGCGCGTTCGTGGCTGGAAGAGGCGACGGCGCCGGTTCGTGTGTAATTTCGTGCGGTCTGATGCCCTCACCCCATCCCTCTCCCACGGGAGAGGGTGAAAACACTAAAAACGGCAACAAGGTTGCCGTTTTGCATTTACCTGACGCAGAAAAGCAAAAAGCCTGCTTCAAAAGCAGGCTTTTCAAATTTGGCTCCTCTGACTGGACTCGAACCAGTGACATACGGATTAACAGTCCGCCGTTCTACCGACTGAACTACAGAGGAATCGTGTGAACGGGGCGCATATTATCGATGCTCCCCGATGATGTCAAAGGCAGAATGCATATTTCCGATCGTTTGCCGAATTATTCTCCATTTCGCGCAATTGTCAGGCATTTTGTCGCGGATATTTCCACAGCCAGCGCCCGCTGACCATGCGCCAGTAGAACAGCGCCCCGCGTACGGCCCAGTCAAGGAACATCCCCAGCCAGACGCCCACCACGCCCCAGCCCAGCACCACGCCAAGCGTATAGCCCGCAACAACGCGACACCCCCACATGCCAAGCATGGACACCCACATGGCAAAACGGGCATCGCGCGCCCCTTTCAGCCCGGCAGGCAACACCCAGGATGCCGCCCAGATGGGCATAAAGGCGGCGTTGAGCCAGATAAGGATCTTCACCACCTCTTTCACGTCATCTTCGTGGGTATAGAACGCGGCCATCAGCCCGGCAAACGGCGCGGTGCCCCAGGCGATCAGCGTCAGCCCAATCGTCGACAGCCAGAACACATGGCGCAGCTGCCGCTCCGCCTGGCCTATCTGCCCTTTCCCGAGCCGTTTACCCGTGATGATGGTTGATGCCGACCCAAGGGCGTTACCCGGCAGGTTAATCAGCGAGGCGATGGAGAAGGCGATAAAGTTACCGGCGATAACGTCGGTGCCCATTCCGGCGACAAACATCTGCGTGAGCAGCTTCCCGCCGTTGAACAACACGGATTCAATGCTCGCGGGAATACCAATCCCCATCACTTCCCAGATAATGGCGAAATTAAAGGGCCGGAAATAGCTCTTAAGCGTAAGACGCAGCGAGGGGGTAATCCCCGTCATCAGCACCCCGATGATGGCCGCCGCACCGATATAGCGTGATATGGTTAATCCCAGCCCGGCCCCGACGAACCCCAGCCCATCCCACGAGAACGCGCCGTAGATCAGCACGCTGCTGATGATGATATTCAGGATATTCATCCCACCGTTGATCAGCAGCGGGATTTTGGTGTTACCTGCCCCGCGCAGCGCGCCGCTGCCAATCAACGCGATGGCCGCCGCCGGATAGCTTAAGACGGTCATTTCGAGATAGGTCAGCGCCAGGTCCTTCACCTCGTTCGTGGCTTCCCCGGCGACAAAATCGATAATCTCTTTACCGAAATAGTGGATCACCGCCGCCAGAACAATCGAAAAGAGGGTCATGATCATCAGCGACTGACGTGCAGCCTCGCGCGCGCGTTTGGGATCCAGCTTGCCGAGACTAAAGGCCACCACAACCGTCGTCCCGAGATCGATGGCGGCAAAGAATGACATCACCACCATGTTAAAGCTGTCTGCCAGCCCGACCCCCGCCATCGCCTCTTTCCCCAGCCAGCTCACCAGGAAGGTGCTCAGCACTCCCATCAGCAGAACGCAGGTATTTTCCAGAAAAATAGGCACGGCAAGAGGGGTGATTTCACGCCAGAACAGAACACGATAGCTTTTACGTTTTGCGTACCATGGCGTGCGCACGATCGCCTGGCGCAGAGGGGCAGTGACGTTCAAAATGGACCTTAGCGAGAATAGTTGAAACTCCATTTCAAATGATGGGGGAGAAATGCTAATCCTGCAAAGTATTTTCCTGAAAAAGATGTGTGTATTTACAACAAACTGACGACAGAATCGGCAATCAGTCGATTTTCCCTAAGATCAGGTTTGACAAAAGTTTTTTCGCCGCTAAGATAAGCCTCCACAACGATTCCTCTGTAGTTCAGTCGGTAGAACGGCGGACTGTTAATCCGTATGTCACTGGTTCGAGTCCAGTCAGAGGAGCCAATTTCCTGTTTTCATGCCTCCTTGCGAATCTTTATCTGATACTGATTCAAGAGGTTAGCGTGAAAATTCTTCCCGGTGTATTTTGATTTAATCCTCCGCATCGGGAAAAATTGGTGGTCAAATCTGGGGTCAGGTTAGTTCGATAATGGAGTGACCCCCATATGTCCCTTACCGATGCGAAAATCCGCACTCTTAAACCTTCTGATAAATCCTTTAAAGTCTCCGATTCTCACGGTCTGTATCTTCTTGTCAAACCGGGCGGCTCACGTCACTGGTATCTCAAATATCGTATAAACGGCAAAGAATCCCGCATTGCACTGGGTGCCTATCCTGCCGTTTCCCTGTCTGATGCCCGCCAGCAGCGCGAAGGTATCCGTAAGATGCTGGCGCTGAACATCAACCCGGCACAGCAGCGGGCAGTTGAACGCGGAGCCTACACATCGGAGAAAGTATTTAAAATCGTGGCACTGGCGTGGCATAAAAGTAATAAAAAATGGTCGCAGAACACCGCTGACCGTCTGCTTGCCAGCCTGAACAATCATGTATTTCCGGTTATCGGCCACCTGTCAGTCTCAGAGCTTAAACCCCGGCATTTCATTGGCCTGCTGAAAGGGATTGAGGAAAAAGGACTGCTTGAAGTTGCGTCCCGCACGCGGCAGCACCTCAGCAACATCATGCGTCATGCAGTTCATCAGGGGTTAATCGACAGCAACCCGGCGGCAAACCTTGACGGCGTAACGGCTCCTCCCGTCAGACGGCATTATCCCGCCCTGCCACTGGAGCGGCTGCCTGAACTGCTTGAACGTATTGAGGCATATCATCAAGGCCGTGAACTGACCCGGCTTGCCGTCCTGTTGACGCTGCATCTGTTCATTCGCTCCAGTGAGCTGCGCTTTGCCCGCTGGTCAGAAATAGATTTCAGAAATAGAACCTGGACGATACCCGCCACACGCGAAGCCATTGCAGGCGTGCGTTATTCCGGGCGCGGTGCCAAAATGCGCACTGCTCATATCGTACCCCTCTCAGAACAGGCCATCGCCATTCTGAAACGGATTAAAGATATCTCCGGTGATGGTGAGCTGGTCTTCCCCGGCGACCATAACCCATATAAACCGATGTGTGAAAACACCGTGAATAAGGCACTGCGCTTTATGGGTTACGACACTAAACATGATATCTGCGGTCACGGCCTCAGGGCAATGGCATGCAGCGCCCTGATGGAGTCCGGTTTATGGTCGCAGGATGCAGTGGAGCGCCAGATGAGCCATCAGGAGCGCAACAGCGTGCGGGCGGCTTACATACATAAAGCGGAATACCTTGATGCTCGAAAAGCGATGATGCAATGGTGGTCGGATTATCTTGCAATTAATCGAAAGGTTTTTATTTCACCATATCTTTTTGAAAAAAATTAAAATATTCATAATATCTTAGCTTTACAGAACGGCCCATTATCGTATTAATCATGGGCCTTTTTTATACTGCCATGCCGCAATCTCCCCCCCTCAAGCTTACTCGGTAATTATTTAAGTAAGCAGCTGATCTTTAATGGTACTCATTGATTCGCAAAGCCCAGTTTAATCAGGATTTTACTATCGATGGACCCAAAAACCTGGCAAACGACAACTG
>NZ_JADBQM010000005.1:0-28936 GCF_014895895.1 Enterobacter cloacae complex sp. P14RS | reverse complement strand
AGATGTTTGAGTACATTTTATTTCTTTTAAAAGAAAAAATAATCTTTTTGTTGACTTTGATGATTCATGGCGATTAATTAGTAGACAGACATATCAACATTTCTTAAGACTCAAGGAGACTAAGATGGTGATGTTGAAAGAATGTAATGAGAGTGGACTGTCTGGATTCACCGTTGATGGGTTATCGGTCACTGATACGCAAAACTTCTTTACTCAAGCTGCACCAGATATTCGGGAAGCAGTGCTCAATAACGGAGCGTTGCTACTACGCGGCGTTGTGCAAAGTGCAGAACCCGCTGTGTTTGAAGTGATAATGAATGCGCTAGGTTTTCGCACCAGAGATTACATTGGTGGTTCATCTCCCCGTTCAACCATAAAAGGTAAAGTGATGGAGGCAACCCGAACGCCTCCGGCATGGTCAATCATCCTCCATCAGGAAATGGCCTATGTAAAACACCCACCGGAAATCATTGCCTTCTCTTGCGTCAAACCCGCCACAGAGGGCGGAGAATCTACCATTGGCGATATGCGCCGAATAACAAAACTGGTCGAGCCTTCAACATTACAACTTCTGACAGAACGCGGCCTCAGACTGCGTAGAACACTGCCGGATGAAAACCGAGTTCATCTGAAACCCGGAATAAAAAAAAGCTGGCAGGAAGCGCTTTCTGCAAAAACAAAAGAAGAGGCAGAGTTTGCCTGCCGCTCCAGGGGTTGGGAATTTGAATGGTGGAATGATGATTTAATCCTTTGGCAGGACTGTATTTCACCGGTGCGTCAGCATCCTCGTAAAAATGAGTTAATCTGGTGCAATCAGGCACATTTCTGGGGTGCTGCTGCGATGATTGAATGGGCACGGGTGGATTCCAGAAACGAAGACGAAGAAGAGTTAAAAGAAGCTGCTCAGAATTGTCCTGAACTTCTCGAATCCATGTGTTTCGGCGATGGAGAACCGCTACCGGAAGAACTGACACTTAACTTATTTCATCTGGTCAAGGGGTTAGAACAGGACGTGAATCTCAACACCGGCGATATTTTGCTGCTCGATAACCTGCAGTTTGCTCATGGCAGGCATGCATTTTCAGGAAACAGAGAGATTAACGTCATTATTGCCGACTGGACTGAACATTAATTCAAACAAACAGAAGGAAAATGGTCATGAATATTACACAGCATAATAGCACATCCACAGGCGATACCTTCATTCTCAGCCCAGGCCGTAACGTCAGTCTGAAAGACTTTATTGAATTCTCTCAGTTCAGTAAAAAAATAGTTGCTTCAGAAGAAACCAGAGAAAGAATTGCCGCATCAAGACGAGCCCTTGAAAAATTAGTGAAAGAAGGCTCGGTTATATATGGTGTCAACACTGGGATGGGTGGGTTTGTCGATCATCTCGTTCCGCTCGAAAGGGCTGAAGAATTACAAAAAAACCTTATCCGTGGTGTTGCGACAAATGTTGGTGAAAGATTTTCAGATATAATTTGCCGGGCAACTATGTTCGCCCGAATTATCTCACTTTCTCGCGGCAACTCAGCATTATCTCTGGAAAATTTCGATCGATTTATCGCAATCTACAACGCTGGTCTGATTCCTGAGATACCACGTAAAGGGTCATTGGGCACCAGCGGAGATCTGGGGCCACTGGCAGCCATGGCCCGTATGCTCACTGGTGAGGGCAATGCCTGGTTCAATGGTGAACGCTTGGCTGCAGAAGATATTCTGCACCAGCTGGGGCTCGCACCGCTTGAGCTAAGTTATAAGGAAGGGCTGGCACTCATCAACGGCACCTCCTGCATGGTTGCGCTTGCCGCCCTGAATGTCATCGAAACCAGGTCACTTCTTGAACAATATGCGTCAATCTCCGCCTTTGCCTCAGAAACGCTTCTTGCCCGGATTCGGCCATTTCATCCCGACGTTCATCAACTAAAACCGCATACAGGCCAGCAAAAAATTGCAGAGATGATATGGAATAACCTCCAGGGAACAAGGCTGGCGGTTGATGATATACAGCTTTCATCAGAACTCGGAAGCAGGCTTACGAATAGCATCAAACAAGAAGATATGCCGATTGAAGATGCCTATTCAATTCGCTGCACACCACAGATACTTGGCCCGGTTTTGGAGACAATAGAATTTGTGGAACGAATAGTGAGTAATGAATTAAATTCGTCAAATGATAACCCCCTTATCACACCCGAAAACGGTCAGGTTTTCCATAACGGTCATTTTCACGGACAGTATATATCCGCCGCGATGGACTATTTGACGATAGCAATCATTACCATGTGTAACTTATCTGACCGGCGAATAGACAGATTGCTGACCAGTGCGAACAGCAACGGGCTCCCCTCTTTTCTATGTGCAGAAAATGGTGGGCTGCGGTTTGGTTTAATGGGGGGACAGTTTATGTCATCTTCTGTCACAGCGGAAAATCGTTCTCTGGCTACACCTGTATCAATACAAACACTAACAACAACAGGTGATTTTCAGGACGTAGTCTCTTTCGGTCTGGTTGCTGCTCGCAGGACGGCGGAGGTGCTCCAGAATACCCGCTATGTTATTGCTTTTGAGTTGATCTGCGCCGCTCAGGCAGCTGATATCAGGGATGCTACAAAATTAGGAAATTCAGGTCGCCTGTGGTACGCAAAAGTGAGGGAGTCAGTCCCTTATCTGGACCATGACGAGTCAATAACACCTTATCTGGAAGAACTCGTATCCCGGATACTTGGAGGCCACTCATGATGTTCTCTAAAAAAATCCGGGAATGTGTTGAGGGAGCAAATAATAATGCTTCCATCCGCCTGCACGCCAATGAAAATCCGTTGGGTTCACCAGACATAATACAAACAGGACAATATGATCTGTCTTTGCTGAGCCTGTATCCCGATCCCACCTACAATGCACTGAGAGCAGCAATTGGAGAACGCTGGAATATTAATCCGGAACAGATCATCACGGGTAATGGCTCTGACGAACTGATTGATATCACACTGCGTAGTCTGCTGAAACCGGGTGCACGGCTTACCGCTCCTCGTCACAGTTTTATGATGTACAAAAAGAGAACTGATATTCTCGGAGCCTTATACAGTGAGATCCCAGTGAAAAGTGGGCGCATCCTCCCTGAGGATTTAAAAGAGGCGGTCAGTCATAAACCTGACATTCTGGTCCTAGTTAATCCTTCTAATCCTTTGGGTCACTATATTGCACCTTCAGAAATGATATCTTTAGTTGAAACCATACCGCCAGAAACGACCATTATCATTGATGAGGCCTACGCAGAATTTACACCTGATATCGAAAATACGGCAGGTATTCAAATAGTTCATAAACGCGTTAACTCAATATGCTTACGAACATTTTCAAAAGCGTATGGACTTGCCGGATTGCGTCTTGGCTGGGCTTACGTCAGCACAGATCTGTATCCACAACTGGAAGCTCGCCGGGCGCCTTACAATGTCAGTGCTTTATCTGCTCTTGCTGGTGAACATGCACTACAGGATCGTGAGCATCTTTTCAAAACAACAGAATATTGTCTTAGCTGGGGAAGAAAACTGGTAGATTTATTTGAAGATTACGGAGTCAAAGCCAGTGCCCAATATGTCAATTTCGTCTTTGTTGAATTTGACAGTGAAGAACGCAGCCGGGAGATCCAGAACAGTCTTAACAGTGAAGGTTTCCTTATAGCCAGGCTGACCGATTATTCTTTGGATCATTGCCTGAGAATTTCATTCGGACCCCGGGAACAAATGGAAAAGTTACTCTTTGTTTTAGAGAAAGAACTAAAAGCATAGATTCTGCCAAGGTTATTTACATTCATTCAAATAAATAATTAAAAGTATCTATTCAATTGAGGTTTAAGAATATGAATAAAGTACCTGGGCTATACCATACAGCCCCCTATCTAAGTCAAACCCAAACGCGACTCCTTCATGTTAACCTTGATGAGTCAAATTCTCCCTATTGTGTCCTCAGTCCGACCATTTTTTACCCACAGGGTGGTGGGCAATTGGGTGACAGAGGTTATCTTGTTTTACCGGATATGCTGACATCACAACAAAAAATCGGTGTTCTCACAACAAAACGAAAAGATGAAGAGATCAGACACTATCTTGATATTAATGAGATCGGTTTTGACTTGCTGAAAAAGCAGGCAGGTCAGCAAGTGACTGCTATTCTTGATTGGGATCTGCGATATCACCAGATGCGTATACACTCGGCTGTACATCTGATCCATTGTATACTCGAGCAGGTAACAGGCCATTCAATCCCTTACCCTGTTCGTTCACCACTCAATGATGAAAGCGGAGAGAATCATTATCAACTTCTTGACTATATTGATAAAGATATTCTTGAAAAGGCAACAACAGAACTAAATGAATTTTGTTCATCGGGACATGAGATACAAACTGTAAATGTTCCCGAACAGGGAAATAACTTTCGGATATGGAAGTGTGGACGATGGTCAATTCCTTGTGGAGGTACACATGTAAAAGATACAAAAGAGATCGGGATGATATTTTCCACGTTGAAAATCAAAAAAAACATGACGCGTATAGCACTCAGGCTCTCTGATAATTCAGGTTAACCTGGTAGATGTCTATAGAGTCAATATCTAATCAACAAATAACGATGGTAGCCTCTGGTATGAGAACAGATAAAAACGAAACAAAACACGTAGATAGTCTCCCTGGTAAAACGTCTAACAAGACAGATGAAAAACATGCTCTTGGTTCATTCCTGACACAACTTCGTGTTGAAAGGGGACATCTTAAAGTTTCGACATTTCTGGAAGGGATAGATATTCCTTTTTCTGCTAATTATTATCGTGATATCGAAGCAGGCAGGAAATATCTCAGTATAGACTCAGCAGTAGAACTCCACAACTCTCTTGGTATAGAAACATCAAGCAAATCAAGCTTTGATTATTTCTGGCATTATTTTAAGGATTTATTACCTTCTGATATGCATGAAATGCTATTTGGGAAAGGAATAGAAACAAGAGATCTGTCTTCAAGACTAGAACTGAGAGACCATGATTCCAAAATATTACGCCGCGCACTCAGCCTAAGTCGATATGAACGCGAATTTATTATTTCTGATGAAATAATTAGAGGATTTAAGAACAATTTTGATTTATGGCCGCTTATGACATATCTATATATGGTTGACACTGCATCCGTGGCTGAAATTAAACAAGTTTGCCATCAACTTGACATTGCATTCGATTCTCGTGTGGTCGAATTTTTGAGTCTTGTAGCAAAAGAACGAAATCATGAGGAAGCCCCTTTTGTTCGCCTTGCACCGACACTCAGAATGCCAAGGACCCCAGAATCTATTAATCTTAAAGACAAATTTATGTGTTATGAAACTGAGAAATCCCTGTCCAAACCCGAAAAAAGTGAATATTTTGACATAGATGGGACATTTAAATTTAGTGCAATGGTTACGCTTAAATCGCCGGAAATTGAACAAATACAGGACAGACTTGTTGATCTCTTTTCCGCTATTGAGGTACACACTAAATCCGGACGACAGCTTGAGGATGAGAATGCACATCCTTATTTTTTGGAATTGATCATTTCAGGCAGACCAGAATATGACGGTCGAACTGCCAGAAAACCATCAGGGTTTAAAAAGCCAGAATAGTTCCACCATAAAGACCTGATTTTATATTTACAATGGAGGCAATGAATGAACATATCAGTTATCGAAAAATTACAGGAAAAATTTGGCGATCATTTTCATACGGAGCCGACATTCAGAGAACAGTACTGCCAAGCTCCGACGGGAATTACTCTTAGTCCTCCCGATGGGGTTGTGATCGTCCGAAATGAGCAGGATATCGTGGATATCGTGACGTTCTGTTCTGTTGAAGGACTGCCCATGATACCAAGTGGTGCCCGGACCTCGATCGAGGGACAGATCAATGCCCCGCAAGGAGGTATATGCATTGATTGCTCTGAAATGAATGCCATTACGGACATCAGCATTGAAGATATGACCGCGACAATCCAGCCCGGTGTCACGCGCGAACAATTGAATGAAGCTCTCCGGGGAACAGGGTTGTTTTTTTCAGTTGACCCAGGTGCAAATGCCTCAATTGGCGGTATGGCCGCAACCCGTGCCTCAGGAACAAACTCAGTGCGTTATGGCACGATGGCAACGAATGTCCGGGCTGCCCGTCTTGTCATGGTTGACGGGTCTATAGCAAACATAGGATCCAGAGCGGTGAAATCAGCTATGGGGCTTGACCTGCTTTCACTTGCCGTTGGTTCGGAAGGCACACTAGGCATTTTCAGTGAGTTAACCGTTAAGCTTCATCCACTCCCTGAAGTTATTCTTTCCGGTGTTTGTGCGTTTGACTCAGTAGAGAATGCCGTCAGGGCTGTGACAGACACCTTGAAATCTGCACTACCTATTGCACGTATTGAACTCCTTAATGTTTCCGCAGTTCGGGCATGTAATGCTTATTCAAAACTGGGATTATCAGAAAAACCGCATTTGTTTGTGGAGTTACACGTTAATAGCCTGTCAATGCCAGGTAATATTGCGTTATTTGAAGAACATGTGCACAGGTACGGGGGGGAAGTACAGCTTTCTTCTCATCCAGAAGAAAGAGAAGCACTGTGGGTAGCACGTCATGATGCGTGGTGGGCATTCCATGCCTTTTATGAAGGTTGCCAGGGGATCCCTACGGATATCTGTGTCCCTCTGTCATGCCTGAGTGCTTGTATTTCTGCAACAGAAACGGATATCGCGAATACAGGGCTCAAGGCTCCCTTAATAGGGCATGTTGGAGACGGTAATTTCCATCTTTTACTTATGCTCCGTGAAGGAGAGGAAGAAACTCCTGTTATACAGGGATTTCTGAGTCGTCTGGCTGAACGAGCTTTGTCATATGGTGGAACCATCAGTGGCGAGCACGGTGTCGGACAGGGAAAAATAAAATGGATGCCAGTGCAGCATGGTGCAGCCCTGCATTTGATGAAAGCCATTAAGTCTGCTTTGGATCCACATAATATCATGAATCCAGCAAAAATGTATTGAGCGGATTCAGCAGAACTATTCTGGTTACACTAAAACGGGAATATTTAGTATGCAATACATATTAATCGTAGGAATAAACAAGATATCGGTGAAATATATTAGTGACGCTATTCGCAATGCAGGTCACGACCTTATTCTTTCTATTGATAAATCTGCACTTTGTGGCGATGCCCTACAAGCAATTAGTGATGTTCAATGTATTCCTCTTTTTTCTGACCATAATGCTCTGTCTGACTATTTGAATGCCAATCCGGATGTCACTCAGAATATCCACAGCATTACTACTTTTTTTGATGAATTATTCCCGATGGTCAACAAAATCGCGGAGGAGTTTAACTTTAGAGGACCACCCTCCGTCTTTGCTGAGCTGGCGTCAAAATATGCGGTCGGTAAGATCGTCCCTGAGCATGTTCCGGAAGAGGTACAAATCTCATTTTCCGAAGATAAATTCGTTCTACCTTGGCTTAAGGTACGTGAAAACAATACGATCATATTGAAACCAGCGATCGGTTCAGGCGCGCTTGCTACATCCACACTGCATATTGAAGCAGACCGGGACCCGACGCATACGATCAAGTCAGCGATAATAGCAAGCGGTGCTAAATCCTGTGAAACCCTTCCCTGGATTATCCAAGAATATTGTTCAGGAACGCTAGTGAGCATGGAAGGATTTGTGCAGGGAGGTAAAACTATTTACCTAGGGTTGTCCAGACGTGAAAGAGTTCGGTTTACTGAGGTGGCAAACCATTTTCCAAACGACTGCGGTATTGAGCCCATCGTACATGCAAAAATTCAGGCGGCTATTCACGATCTTGTCTTACGTTCAGGATTTGATAACGGATTCTTCCACTGTGAATTTATCGCCACAGATACGACAGCATATCTTATTGATGCCAATATGGGACGTTTAGGTGGGGCAACTATCGTAGAACAGGTTGCTCTGGCCTATGGATATTCTCCTTCAACTGTTTTGCAGCATGCAGCATTACTCCCATTAGGTCTGGCAGAATCCGTCCCCGCATATGACCAAGCAGCGCAGATCAATAATACCTTGAGCTACTGGTATGGTCTGGCAGAAGAATCGGTTATCCGTGGATGGGACGTTCCGGCGATTTCATCCATTCATACCCCGATAGCCAGTCCAGGCAGCCGCATCCAGCCTGTGGGGGTATCGGATTATTCGTGGGTCGGGATGCTTACCGGGTACACCGACATTGTTCAGCAGGAAATCAACCTGATACGCGTAAAAACTGACCATGGGGACAGGATACCTGTATTCAAATGATATACATTATTCGCTTTTTCTCAGCTGCGGCCTGGAGCTTTTTTTATCCCTTCATGGCTGTCTGGCTTAATAGCGTTGTGGGACTCAGCAGTAGCGCTGCCGGTATCGTCGTCGGGTTTGCTATTGTGGCGAACCGTACAGGCGCGCTCGCTTTCCATCGCCTGCTGGACAAAACAGAACGAAAAGCAGAGATCGCACTGACGCTGTTGGGTGTTGCCATATCAGCATTCCTGATGCTCGTTGCAGCAGCAATGGGCGTTTCTGATATCTTTGTCTGGATTGTTCTTGCAACGTTATTTGGCCTGACTAACTCTGTATCAGTCATATCGCAAATTTCATACATCGTGCATGTTTTCCATGACGGCGAGCATGAGCGTGTGCTTTCATATGAAAACGTTGCAGCCAATGCTGGCGCTGGTATTGCACCATTTCTGGCGTCCTTCATGCTTTCAGGTACAGGTTACTGGTTTGTTGCCTTTCCCTTGTTACTTGGGACACTGGGCGCAATAGCCACCCGTCCTCTACCCTCTGCAACCCATCCTGAGGTGGCTGACACAAAAAGTGAAACAGCGAATTCATCAGAGGATACTGGTAATCACCAAATTATCGCTTTTATGGTGATTAATTTCCTGACGATGGTTGGCTATGCCCAGTTTTATTATGTATTGCCGACCTATGCGGTGGAAAAGTTTTCCAGTGAACTGGTAGGCACTCTATTTCTTCTATCAAGTATTATCATCATTATCGGACAGGTTTATATCACTTCATTCTCACAGAGGATAAGCCGACTATGGCGGGTTGTTATTTCAAACTTATGTATCGGTTCAGGATGTGCATTATTAATATTCTCATCTGAGCAGCAAGCCGTTCTGTATATCGTTGTCGTCCTGATAGTAACCGGAGAAATGATTTGTGGTCCGTTGTATCAGGCGCAGGCAGTTAGAATCTGGCGAGGACGTCGATCTGTTGTAATGGCAATACAGACCTGTGTCTGGGGCGCTGCTGAAGCCACTGCTACAGTAGCAGGGCTGTTACTTATTGCAGGAAAGCTGAGTGTTATTTCCTTCCTGTTGGGAGTTTTGACCTGTTTTATTGCAGCAGCTGGAGCATGGTTATCAATACTCCAGAAACGACCTTTAATCGGTATTGATACGGATAAAAATTTCGCAGACTCTTCATAATCAGACGAGGCCAACACTATAACATAATGATTGTGGTAACAGTTGTTACCGCAACGTATGTGAATGCTGTGGAAAACGGCATCATTAACTTTACGAACATCATGCATGACAATCTTAAAACTTTCTGAGTATATAATCTGATTTATCCGTAGGCAGTGGCACACGATTTTTTAAAATACATCAAAGATTACAAGAGTAAAATTATTAAGCATAGCAAGTAATATCATGTTTACTCTGTGATATTCAAGGAGTTTATTTTATGCAAAATGATGTTAGTAAAGTCAATACCTTTTTCCCTAAGCCAGCCTGGGTTACCATCCGTGAAGCAGTAAAAATAACCAATAAACTTAGGGATATAAAAATAGCAGAATATGATATTTATCGACATGCCTTATATGGTAACATTTCACTTTCGATATACTTTCAGTCACCTGTTATACTGAGAAAAATTCGTTCCTCAGTGAACAAAATAAAACTACGCCCAGTAGGCGATTCTCTACCATATCGGCTTTGCATGCTTGAACGAAATGTATTTTTAAATGGTAAAGGTTTAATTCTCAGTACAGAGGGGGAATATATCTCACCTGCTCAATTAGTCATGAACATAGGTATGCTGGGACATGAATTCGTTCTCATTCAGCGACTACTTGCACATTCTCTAAATATGCCGTTACCTATTACAGGTGCAAATAATGCCAATTATGGTATTACAATTGCTTTGGCAGGCCAATCATATCAGATTTTTGAAAAAAAGACATGGCAGGACAGAATTAATCAGCAAATCACGCGATTACCGGCGCATATCATTGCAGATATTTATGAGGATGAATCAGTAAACAGATTCATGAATTTTTCCGGTAAAGGATATTTTCCTGTTTATGAACTCCCGGAAGATGCCTGCTTTGTAATACGACAAGAGGAACTTGATAAATTACTCGGTACACATGCAGATCGCTTTACCCACACTTCATCCAGTAGGCTTTCCACACCTCTCTCACGCTTATTCTGGTTAGCATGCAAACATAATGATTCGATCAGTCCACTGCTCAGGCATCCCTATAAACTTCTTCCCATTTTTGAAGAATGGGCATCAGTCGATGGTATTACCGATCATCTGAGCGCGGACACGCTGAAAAGAGCGCTTGAACGCGGATCCCCGAATCAGAGTTCAAAATAATATGGCATACCCGAATAATATCCATATCAATTGTAAAACCATTCATAATACGTGCTCACACTCCCACTAATTTTTTTCATTCCCTGTCGAATCCCATTTCTTTTCATATCAAACCTGCCTTATCTCTCACCTAATAGAATAATCAAACTATCAAATCGATTATCTACTAAAAAGGACAAGCCACTACTCTGGCAATTAAACGCAAAAGTTAAGACATTTCATTCATCCTAAAAACTCGTAATAAGGGTATTGTAACCCTTAATAAGGGTTCAGAAACTTTCCCTCCGCTCTTACCTGTGTTTTTTATGATTGTCGGATACCTCGGTTAATTTTGATGCAGGAGCAGACAATGACAACACACCAGTTATTACGTTTAAAACAGGTCGAAGAAAAAACCGGCCTGAAACGCTCGCAGATCTACCTATATATGAAAAATGGCGACTTTCCTCGTTCCATTAAAATCGGCCCTGCCAGTGTGGCATGGCTCGAATCGGAACTTGATGAATGGATCAACCGGAAATTATCCAGACGTGAGAGTAGTTAAAACATCCGTTTATGTACTCAACTTTCCCCCCAACAAATTGAGGAGATAACAGAATGATCCCATCAATTAATTACGCCATCATGACCGATGCACTGCATGCACTAAAACAAGGCAATATTCGCCACTGCGAAGCTCTGGGATTTACTTTCGACGAAATAAATGCTCTCGATCAGTTATCTCTTGATGAACTGTTTACTGTCAGCCGGACGGCGGCACCCTTCATTTCGATTACTGTCAGCCATGATGTTCTGTCTCATTTACTGACACAGGCACGTCAGGAATATCGGCGACAACAGCAGATTAAACGCGCTATCCGCCTGGGTGGTTCTATCGCTTTGCTCAACCGCTATTTTGGCCTGACGTCAAATGAGGTCAGCCTTCGCCGACGGTTACTGGGTATCAGCGTGCCATATGGGCGCACACCTGAGCCAGATGAAGAGACGGATACCGAGATCTGGCGGCAATGGCAACGATGCCGGGTGGACAACCTGGAATCGCCCGACGCGCTGATAGCAATGATGAAGGTGACTGAATCCCTGCTGCCAAGGACCGAAGGACTGTCACTCACAACGGTCTGGAAGCGTATTACGCTGTGCGAACAGGAGGTCGTCGCTAACAGGAGGGTGCCCCATGCCGGATGAGATTGATCGCGATCAGGAATTTAATGAACAGCGACTAGAGGAGATGATTGAACAGAATCGTTTTAAACCTGGGTTAGAACCGTCATTACTCCACTGTCGTGTATGCGGTAAACCCATTCCTGAAAAGCGACGACAGACATTGCCGGGCGTAACCACCTGTACGGAATGTCAGGAAAAACTTGAGCGCCGTAGACGTTAATCATGGCAACAATGACGTGCGAAGATATTATTTCTCTGCACGTCCTTATCATTCTCATTAAATTTAAATGAGTCTCTATTTTCTTTTTTATACTTTTATCCTTCTCATAGCATCTTAAATTCCCCACTTATTAATCTCTCTTCTTTTTATTTTGAGTTTGTCGTTTATATCCTGCGATAAATATCCGATCCTGAAATTGCCATTACAGCATGGTTGCCAAGATAGACGTTAATTCGTCCGGGCCGGGTATTGCTCTTTAAAAAAATGGATCGGGCTGTCACGTGACCACAATTCAGGGTGCCGCTGAATGTTCTCGCTGCCCCGTTAAAACCGGAATGCAGAATTGGGATGTGACATTTATTTAACTCATCGATGTTTTTATTAGAGGAGACTTCATGCGAAAACCCATTTATCACGTATTTGTCACCCAGGAAAGTCAGCCCGATGCACAGGGTGAAAAAAACACGTACTGGACAAAAGTTGGCGTTGCCTTCGCGCATAACTGCAAGCCCGGCCTGAATATCGTGTTGATACCCGGTATTGCGGTTTCCGGCAGGCTGGTGCTGCTCGAACCGAGAGAAGAAAGCGACATTTCACAGGATGCCTCTGCCGCTTAATCCATTTTCTCTTCTTCTCCACCGGCGGCGTACTTTTCTATAAGCCGCCGTTCTCTCTGTTACGAGGCCAGCATGCTTTCCACCACTGCCTTTCTGGCACTGGCGGTGCAGTGCGCCGCCAGTATTCACCCGGCCACGTCACTTGATGTCGCACGGGTCGAATCCGGTTTCCACCCTTACGCCATTGCTGAAACTCTGCCAGACAGCCGGGGCGTGATTTCACATTTCCCCACGAGCCTGCCGGAGGCGATCCACCTCACCAGACAGCTGGCTGCACAGGGCCGACGCTATTCGGTCGGCCTGATGCAAATCACCAGCACCAATTTCCGCCATTACGGCGTCACGGCCAGCGACCTGCTTAACCCTTGCATCAATCTGTCGGTATTTGAGCGCATTCTCGCCGACTGTTACCGGCGCGGCGGAACACTGAAACGGGCGCTCAGTTGTTACTACTCCGGCAACTTTGAAACCGGCCAGCGACCGGAATCGGCCTTTAACCAGACCAGCTACGTGCAGCGCATTGGCTATGTCGTCCCGTCCACCCGGGAAGACCGGCAGCGTGACCCTGACCGGAACGCGCAACCGCCTGTCCGCTATCCCGCCGTTGTGCTGCGCGACGAGCCAGCCGGTGCCACTGCGCCGATCCTGACTTCCCTGCATTATCCCGGTTCCGTCATTCGCGGCGCTATCCCTGTTATCCCTGATGAGGAGAAATGATCATGCATAAACGCCGTTACTACGCTGTTGTTTCCGTGCTGCTGTCTTCCCCGGTGCTGGCGGCGGACAGTGGTTTTAACAAGGCCAATGAAACACTGAGCAATACCTCGACCGGCCTGCTGGGACTGGCCGCCGTCACCATCACGCTGGCGACCATGTGGGTGGGCTACAAGGTGCTGTTCGACGGCAAGAGCCTGCACGACATGCGTAACGTCATCATCGGCGCGATCCTGATTGTCGGCGCGTCCGGCTTCGGTGCCTACTGGGCGTCATAAGAGAGGCAACGATGGCTACGCTGAATAAAGCACTGACGCGGCCTGCCGCCATTATGGGTATTCCTCTGGTGCCGTTCGTTCTCGTCAGCGGGGCCATCGTCCTGCTGGCGGTCTATGTCAGCTATTACCTGGCGGTTCTGCTCATTCCTGCCTGGGCGGAAATGAAAAACAAAGCCCGAAAGGATATTCATTATTTCAGTCTGCTCTGGCTGGCGTTTAAAACCCGTGGACGACTTTTCACCAATACCCATTTTGGCGCGAATGCCCTGCTGGCAAACCAGTACGATAACGTTGATGTCTCGGAGTTTATTCAGAAAATGAAATTAAACGAGCGTATTACGCTGGATAAATATATTCCGTATTCCTCCCATATTCACCCCTACGTCATCAGAAATCGTCACCGTGATTTGGTTGCCACCTGGGAGCTGGGCGGCACAGTCTTTGAATGTGAAGACGAACATCTCCTGACCCTGATGGCCACGCACCTGAATAACGTTATTCGTTCGTATGAGGGGCTGCCGGTAACATTCTATATTCACCGGCTCCGTGAAAAATATCATGATGTCTTTGAGGCGGATTCCGGCATTCCCTTTTCCGATGAGGTAACACGTCGGTATTACCAGCCGGTAAAAGAAAAACCGTTCTGGCGGCACCGGCTCTTTTTCACCGTCTGCTACGCGCCGTTCTCTCAGATTGAGAAGAAAACCATGAAAGCGCAGTCGCACGGTAAACGCCTGGCAGCACTGGATGACGCGCTCAAAATCATGCTGGAATACCGCGAAGCACTGGAATCTTCATTATCCCGCTATATGGCAATGCCGCTGGGGATATATGAAGAAAACGGGCGGGTATATTCCTCGCAAATGGCGTTCTTCCACCGCCTGATCACCGGCCAGTGGCAGAAAGTGGCCGTAACGCGCTCGCCGTTTTATGAAACGTTAAGCACGCCGGACGTGTTTTTCACCACCGACACCGGTGAATGCCAGACGGTCAGCGGTTCCCGCTTCTTCCGCAGCCTTGAGATTAAGGATTATTCCCCGGAAACCCATACCGGTATGCTGGATGCGCTGCTGTACGCCGAAAGCGAGTATGTTCTGACGCAGTCCTTTACCTGCATGGCACGGGATGAGGCGCAGCATCATATCCGGCTGGCGGAAAAACGGCTGAACTCAGCGGACGACGACGCGATTTCCCAGCGCGAAGAGCTGATTGTCCTGCGCGACCTGCTGCAGTCCGGGCATGTGTCGTGCGGTAAATTCCACTTTTCCCTGCTGATCTCCTCAGAAAGTCCCGGACAGGTGGTGAAGGACACTAACGTTCTGGCCCAGCCCTTCGCCGATCTGGGTATTATGACGACGCTCTCCACCCTGTCACTGCCCGCCGCATATCTGGCGCAACTGCCGGGCGTCTATACGCTGCGTCCCCGACTGGTGGCCGTCAGCAGCCAGAATTTTGCCGATATGGCCTGCCTGCATAACTTCCATCCCCACAAACGCAGCGGCAATCCGTGGGGGGAAGCCATCGCCATCCTCACATCTCCCGGCGGTGGCGGGTATTACCTGAACCTTCACGACAGCCAGGCCGGGCGGGATGATACCGGTGAGAAAACGTCAGGGAATACGGCGATTATCGGGAAAACCGGCTCCGGCAAAACCCTGCTGATGACGGTCATGCAACAACTGATGCAGAAGTACCGCAACCCGGCGACGTTTGCGCCTTCTGCCACCATCAAACGGCTGACCACAGTGTATTTCTATAAGGATCGGGCGGCGGAGATGGCGATCCGCCAGGCGGGCGGGCGTTATTTCCGCATCCGTACCGGCGAGCCCACCGGCTTCAACCCGTTTACGCTGGAGCCAACCCGCCGGAACATCAGTTTCATTAAACGTCTGGTGCGCATGCTGTGCCGCCGCAACGGTAAGCCGCTCGATCCGCGCGATGAGGAGCGGATCAATGCCGCCGTTGACACCATCATGCTGGACTACCCGCCGGAGTACCGCCGGTTCGGGATCACCCGGCTGCTGGAAATGCTGCCAGAGCCGCCGACTGCAGATGCCCGCACAAACGGGCTGCGTATTCGCCTGAAACAGTGGGCGCAGGGGGGCGAGTTCGGCTGGGTGTTTGATAACGAGGCTGATACTTTCACCATCAGCGATGTCGATAACTTTGGTATCGACGGCACCGAATTTCTGGATGATGACGATATTCGCGGCCCCGTGACCTTTTACCTGCTGTATCGCGTGACCAGCCTGCTGGATGGTCGCCGCCTGGTGATGTTTATGGATGAGTTCTGGCGCTGGCTGGCCGATGTCGAATTTTCCCGCTTCTCGCTCAATATGCTGAAGGTCATCCGCAAGCTGAACGGTATCTTCATCCCGGCAACACAGTCACCGGATGAAATCGTCAGACACCCCATCGCCCCGGCGATTATTGAGCAATGCGGTACCCAGATTTTCCTCGCCAATCCAAAAGCCAGCCATGCGGATTACGTGGAGAAAATGAAAGTGCCGGACAGCGTTTATGAGACGGTCAGAAACCTTGATCCGGGCGAGCATTATATGGTCATCCTGAAAACACCGTTGCAGGCCGGAGAAACCCGCCCGTTTGTGGCAATGGCGAAAATGGATCTGTCCGGACTGGGTAAACTCACCCGGCTTCTCAGCGGCAGTGAGGACAACCTGAAAATATTCGATGCCATTTATCAGGACGGTATGCGACCTGATGAATGGAAAGACGCTTTCCTTGAGCGGGCAATCTGAAAGCCAACCGGAGGTAATATTAATGCGTACCCGGGATCACCTTCTGGCATTATCGTTATTTTTCTCGACGCAGGCTTTCAGCGCCGGAATACCGGTTTTCGACGCCGTGCAGAATACCGAATCCATTAACCAGTGGATGCAGAAATTACAGCAATGGGAGAATACAGTTACCCATTATAAAAGTGAACTTGATGCATATAAGAAGCAACTGGCTACCGCAACCGGCGTGCGGGATATTCAGAGTTTTCTCAGTGATGCCCGAAGCCTGAAAACCGATATTGATAATCTCCGTAAGAACGGTATTTCACTGGATGATCTGCTGACCACGCAGAACAGTTCATATTCTTCTGAACTGCAACACCTTTACAGTAAATACAAATCGTTCAGCGTATGCAGCGAGGAACAGGAAGGAATAAAATATCAGGCCCTGGCCGACAGTTGCAAACAGATAATCCTCAATCAGGCAATGGCGATCGAGAATACCACTGACGTTGAAAACAGGATCAACAGCACACTCAGCGATATATCAGACTTATCTGACCGTATATCGAATGCGCAGGACTCGAAAGAGTCTCAGGATCTGGCTAACGCCATCGCGGCGAAAAGCGTACAGTTAAATGCGCTGACGAATCAGTGGGAGATGTCTGTCAGACAGGCTCAACAGCGAACGATATTGCTGGAACAGCAAAGACAGAAAGCCTTTGAACAGCAGCAGCTAACGGCACCTGTTGCTGACCTTAATAATTTATAAGGAGGTTATCCGTGCTCAGATCCTTATTCACCTTATGCACACTCTCAGGCGTGATATTACTGTCCGGCTGCAAGGAAACCAAATCCGAAGCCTGGTATAAGCAACATCCTGACGAAACTTATGCGGTTTATACGCAATGCCTGAAGGATGGCGAGGCAAGCGATAACTGGGTTTGCTCAACGGGCTGCCATTATGTTCGCTCAAATTGGCAAGCCCAGAATAAAAGAAAAATTTGAGATAATCTTTCAGCAGGAAGCCGAAAAGAGAAAATCCGTCACACAGTAATATCTCCTCCAGCAAAACAGGGAATTCTCCCTGTTTTCTATTTCCTTTCTTTATATATCAGGTGAGGCACCATGTCCGGTGGTATTTTTGTGGGTATGGACAAAAACATCATGGATGGACTTAATGCCGTACTGGAAGGTCAGTCTTCCAGTTACGGTACGATGATCAGTGTCATCATCGTCAGCTCTTTTACCTTATTTATACTGTATCGCGGTTATCAGACGCTGGCTGGCAAACTCCGGGCCCCGGTTGAAGATGTCGTCTGGGATGTGGGGCGAATGTTGCTGATCACCACCTTTGCGTTAAACCGGGATGGCTGGCTGGATATGGCGGTAGCGGCTATCCAGGGACTCAAAGACGGTGTCAGCGGCAATGATAACGTCTGGGCGCTGCTTGATACCGTCTGGGAAAAGGCACAGACACTGGGGCAGACACTGTTCAGTATGGACACCTCGACTTACGTCAAACTGAATGGTGGCTTTGCCGAAGTGCTGGTATGGGGCGGCGCGATCGTTCTGTTACTGGCTGCCACCTTTGTCAACCTGCTCGCTGAAATTGTCATCCTGTTAATGACGACCACCGCGCCGCTCTTTATTTTCTGCCTGCTGTACGGTTTTCTTAAGCCGATGTTTGATAACTGGCTGAAAACGATTTTCGCGGCAATATTAACGATCATGTTTTCCGCCTTATCCATCCGTATCGCCATCAATTACCTGAATAAAATCCTTGATGCAGCGACCCGGACATCCAATGTCAGCAACATGGTGACGCTGGCGGCACAGTGCCTGCTGGCCGGGATTGCAGCCGGTGTGGTGGTCTGGTTCTCGGCGAAGCTCGCCAGCGCCCTCAGCGGAGCCGCTGTACAGGCGGTGTTACAGGGGGCGGCCATGAGTGGTCTGACCGGACTGGCGAACAAATCCGCCGACCTTGCCGGGCCGGGGATAAAGGGTGGTGCCCGCCTGGCTGCGAAAGGCGGTATGGCCGTCGCAGCGGCGACCGGCACACTCACTGGCGCAGGCGCGGGTAAAACCGTGAGCGCCTGGCAGAAACGCGCCGCCGCCATCGAAAGTATGAAACGCCTGAACCGGCAACGTCACCGTTAATCCTCCCGTCTCTTAATTTCCTTTCCCCGTCACGCCGTGGCCTGCGCCACCGGTGCGGCATTCCTGCATCCATACGATAAGGGGCTTCCATGAAATTCAGCATCTTCCTTCTGATGCTGTGCGCGCTCACGGGCTGCGCACGGCATCAGGGCGACCTCCCGCCGGTATCCGGCGAACTCGAGCCGGTGAATTCCCCCGCCATCATTCAGGAGCTGACTAACCATGTCTGATATTCAGAACATTGTTAATGTTTCCCGCTCTTTTGAATCCATCCTGCTGGAAAAGGAAGAGCGTTCCCGAAGAACCGCCTGGCGGGTGGCCACTGCCGGACTGATTCTGGCCGCAATGGCGATTACGGCCATTATTATTCTGCTGCCGCTGAAAACCACCGACACTGAATTATGGTCAGTGGATAAACAGACCGGGCGCTATGAATATATGACCCGCGTGAAGGAACGGGATATTTCGTCTGAAAAGGCACTGGCGCATTCACTGGCAGCACACTATGTCAAACTCCGCGAGGGATATAATTATTTCTCCCTCCAGCGTGATTATGACGACGTACAGTTATTCAACAGCGACAGCGTAAACCGGGACTATCTGTACGGGTTTAACGGCGACCAGGCACCGGACGTTATTTTTAACAAGGCGGAATATGTCGTTTATATCGACATTATTTCCAATGTGCATGCGCCTGCCACTAGGCCGGATAATCTGGCAACCCTGCGTATCAAACGCACTATCCGCCGTATTGCTGATAATTCCGTGAAAACGGATGTCTGGAATATCCGTCTCACATACCGCTACGTCCCGCACCGGCAACTGACCGACAGCCAGCGCGAAGTGAACCCGCTGGGCTTTATCGTCACCAGCTACCAGCGCGATAAAGAGCTGAGGGGGGAATGATGCTTAGACATACCCTGCTCCTCTCTGGCTTACTGGCGTCATGCGTGGCATGGAGCGCAGCGACACCGCGCGGCAGCGCGTATGACAGCCGGATGCAGAACGTCACATACAACAGCCAGAACGCCACGGTCGTCAGTACCCGCCCCGGCTACGTTACCATGCTGGTGTTTGATGACGATGAAACCGTTATCGATGCGCAGGCGGGTTTTCCCAGAGGCTGGACCGTGACGAAAAGCGACAACCGGGTGGGCGTCAGTCCGAACCCGATTACCCAGCCGGTCACGGATGCCAGCGGCAACACCGTCAGCCAGGTATTTCTGCCGACAGCAAAAGACTGGAAAACCAATCTGTTCGTGGTGACATCGAAGCGCGATTACAGCCTGGAGCTGAACGTCCTGGATAAAGACTCGCCCGCTCAGGCATTTGTTATCCGCTACCGCTATCCCGATGAGCAGAGGGAAAAGTCAGCCGCCGCCAGCGCCCCCCGTCAGCAACGACAGCAGGAAACACTGGACCGCAAGCGGATAGCGGCGGCATTCGGGAAGGCTACCACTCCGCGCAACTGGCGCTATACAAAACGGGTGGCAGCAGGCTCAGCCTTCATCGCCCCGGACTTTACCTGGGATGACGGCCGTTTTGCGTATATCGGTTTTTCCCCCACGAAAACCCTGCCTTCTGTCTTCCGGGTGGTTAATGGTCAGGAGCAGGCGGTCACGCCGCAGACAGTTCAACAGGGCAACTACACCGTGATGGTGGTTCCGGCATCGCCGCAGCTGGTACTGCGTTACGGCACCTCGGTGGTGGGGATCGAAAACGACGGATTCGGGCGTTTCCCGCTGACCAACAGTGACACCGTTTCGCCGTCCGTTACGCTGGAGGCAAAATGACCGACAAATCTTTCCCGGACGAACCGGAAAAAACCACCGCAGAACGGGAAGCGGAAGCCCGTGAACGCGCCCGCGCGGCAATGACATATCAGGAGCCGGAGCAGAAAACGCCGCCCGGCCAGCCGGAAGTGACCCGTTTCCGTAAGGCGTCCGGTCGCCGCACGCTGATCGTCAGCCTGCTGAGTCTGGTCCTGGTCATCGCGCTGGCATCCGGTGGCGATCGTCTTCTCAGCGCCCTGAAAAGGGATGATGAGAAAAAATCTGACACCGCGCCGCCGCCCTCCTCCGGGGCGGTGCAGCAGGAGCGTAAGAATCTGGGCATGGACAGTAACCCGTTTGGCCTGTTCGGGCCAGGGAGGCAGGAAAGCGCAGGCCCTGCCAGTCAGAGCGACACTGCTCCTCCCTTATTACCGCCGGAACCACCCGCCCTGAACAAGGCGGCAGCACTGGCCGATGGGCTGAACAACGGCAGTACAACAGCTGGCGGCAATACCCGCACGTCCCGTAGCGAACCGCACAGCGGCACGGGAACGTCGGGCAGTCCGGCATCATCCACGGCGTACACATCTTGTCAGTTGGTACTGGTCAGGGGGAAGGATGGCCGCCTGCACTGCCCGGATGGGGTCACATCGGCAGCCAGCAGTAACAGCGACGATCCGGGCCTCGCCAGCGTCACCGGTGTCAGGCGGCTGGGCCTCGATCCTGATCTCTATATCCCGGTGGATCGATATATTCCCTGTTCGATGATGCGGCGCTTCGTGTCGGATGTTGGCGGCCATATCTCCTGCCTTATCAATGAGGATGTCTGGAGCGCCAGCAACCATGTAAGGCTGATCCCAGCGGGAACAGTTGCCCGTGGTTTCTACCGCACCGGGGCACTGCATCACGGACGCAGCCGGATGTTTGTGCTGTGGACGGAGCTGCGCACACCGGAGCCCGGCAGCCTGCAAATCCCGCTCACCGATACGCAGGCTACCGGCCCGCTTGGTGAGGCGGGGATCGCAGGCTGGATCGACAGCCATTTCTGGGAGCGTTTCGGCAACGCCCTGATGCTGAGTACCGTGCAGGACGTGGCGGCAGCGGCATCAGATGCCGCGCCGGGTAAAGACCGCAATACCGACTATACCGAAAACACCCGTGCCGCCACGGCTGAAATGGCAAAAACGACGCTGGAAAACAGCATCAGTATCCCGCCCACCATGTACCTGAACCAGGGTGATGTGCTCGGCATCATGACCGGCACGGATATTGATTTTTCCTCTGTTTATCAACTTCGACTAAAAAAGAAATGGTATGAACGCTGAAAACCTGTCACTGGACTTTATGAAAAACCGGCTCTTTGGTGATTTTCTTGCGCAGGATGGCCTGACAGAAATTGCCGTTAACCGGCCGGGCGAACTGTATACGAAAATCCGGGGGAATTGGCAAAAACAGGCATCCCCGATCACGCTGCGTCAGTGTCATGCCTTTGCCAGGGCGCTGGCATCCTGGCATGACGATAATATTGACGATACATCACCCATCCTTTCTGCAACATTAAGATCCGGCGAACGTATTCAGGCGATTATTCCTCCGGCCTGTGAGCGTAATACGGTATCCATTACGCTGCGCAAGCCCTCGTTTGAGCAGAAAACACATCAGTCATGGATTGATGCGGGATTTTATCAGCGTGTGGCCGGTCAGGAGAAAACGGAAAGTCAGGATGATGCACTGATTCAGTTATATAACAGCGGGAATATTCCCCGCTTTATGGAAAAAGCGGTGGAATATGGCAAAACGATTTTTATTGTGGGTGAAACCGGCTCCGGTAAAACCACCTATATGAAAACGCTACTGCATTATATTCCGTTGCATCTCCGGCTAACCACCATTGAGGATAATCCTGAAATCCGTTTTTATCACCATGCCAATTATGTTCATCTTTTTTACCCGGCGGATGCCGGGGATAACGCTATTGTCACGCCTGGCAGGCTGATTCGTGCTAATTATCGGATGAACCCTGACCGGATATTACTGGCGGAAATTCGTGGGCGTGAAGCGTGGGACGCGCTGAAAATTGTCGGCTCGGGACATGAAGGACTAATCACCTCCATGCACGCGGGCAGCCCGGAAGAATGTATTGAAGGGATCATTGACCGCTGCTATGAAAACCCCGACTGCCGGAATATTCCTTTTGATGTGCTGTTACGCAAGGTACTTAAAAGCTTTGATGTCATCGTCAGTATTGACATACACGGCGATGTGCGCCGGATGAGTGATATTTACTTTAAGCCAGTTCATTTAAACAGCATGAAAGAGGCATTCAGACAATAACTCTGGCAAATAACATTACCCTAAATACGCAACCTTTCATTAATCATACCGGTAACTGAAATGAAGAAAGTCATACTCTCCTTATTATTTCTCGGCGTTATGGCGTCATGTTCAACATCCGCAATGGCCGCTGATGCCTGCGAAGTGGTTTTATGCATGTACGGTAAAACAACGGGAAACAGTGGCAGCAGTGAATGTCATTCCGCTGAACGGGCATTCTTTAATATCGTGAAAGAGAATAAACACGGTTTTCTTCCTGACCATACGGCCGATGCCAGAAAATCGTTTTTACTTGAATGTGATTCGGCAGACCCGGCGGCTATCAGTCAGGTCATCAGTAAATATGGCCGCGTTCGTGGTTAATACTGGCGAGACGGGCACAGAGCGTGACGGTTTTCAGGTTTTTACGGCTTCTGTTTTTCGCGGATTAAGGAGCGAAGAAACAGGGGCCGTAAAAATGAGGCAGCGGACAGAAATATTTTCGCGGGTTAAGGAGCGAAAATAATTCAGGCACCGCGCCTCACCTGCAAACAGCCGCGCCCACGCGGATTTTGCAGGCTGGGGGGAGCCGGATAAATTTCGCCGCCCCAGCGAGCGAAAAGCTGTCGCCCACGACAGCGGTTTATTTGGGGGGCATCGCCCCGCACACCGTCGCAGCTAAGTCTCCGGCCAAAAGCCGGTAGCGTGGCGCGACCACCCTCTTTAAAGGTCAGCTTCCCTTTTATTCCCGCTACGAGGAACGAGTAAAGGGAAGAAAAAGGCGAAAGCGACCGTCTTAAAGGGGGTGGTCGCGCGTAGCGGGCGACGGTGTGCTGCCTTTGACCCTGGGGGTTTTGGCGCGGCGTCCAGCCACGACATTGCCCCCATGTGACAGGCAATAAGGGCGTCCAGCCCGCATGTACTGGCGCACGCCGTTTCGTGCAGGGAAGCATGCTTTCCTGCACATGGCCGCACAGCGACCACCTTCTTTACCCCATACGTTCGCCCCGCCTTTTCGCCCGACACCGTGGGGCGAACTGATGGGGCGATGTCATGGGGCGAATCGCTGACGAAGGAGGCACGATGATTTTAAATAAGCTTACCGCTTCACTGTCGCCGATAGTGAACGGGATGCTGGCACTGCTCGCTTTTGTGCAACAGCAACAACTGATACTGGCGTTATTAGCGGGGCTGACGATGCCGTTTTTTACGTCGATGAAAAGCGATGAACGGCAGAAGGCCCCGTTATGGAAAAAGCTGATTATTGCTTTTTCGCTGTTGTGTTTTATATCTGGCACAATGGCCCCGATAGTTATCGGATCCTTTCAGTGGCTGTATAAAATCAGACTCACCAGTGATAATACGGTACTGGCGTGGGCAGTACGGATCACTTTCACTGTGACCGGGATTATTTTTCATATTATGCTTCGCCGGGTATTCACGCCTGAACTGGACAGAATAAAGAAACGCCTTGTTAAAAAAACCACCCTTGAACGGGAATTGCGCACCGATGTCCGCACCGTAAAATCCCTGCTGCCGGAAACACTGCATTATAACCCGCTGGATTATATCGACCTGAATAAAGGTATTTTTACTGGTATGGACAGCGAGAAGGAGCCGTTGTATCTCCCGTTAAAGGACTGGCAGAAACAACACGCGGATATTATCGGCACCACAGGAGCCGGTAAAGGGGTTGCTGCTGGTATATTGCTTTATCAAAGCATTCTGGCCGGTGAAGGTGTGTTTGTTATGGACCCCAAGGATGATGAATGGGCACCGCATCTTTACCGCAAAGCCTGCGAGGATGCAGGCAAACCCTTTGCCTTAATCGACCTGCGAAAACAGCAATACCAGTTAAATCTGATTGAAGATATCACGCCCGATGAACTGGAAGAATTGTTTGTTGCCGGTTTCAGCCTGGCGGAAAAAGGGCAGGAATCGGATTTTTATCGCATTGATGACCGAAAAGCCGCACGTATGGCCGCGCAATTTGTCAGTGATAACCCATCGGCAACTCTCCGTGATGTTTATAACGGTGACTACGTTCAGAGCATTGCCGAAAAAATCAAAGCATTTTTCGGTAAGATTGAAGAGCTGGCATTATTAAATGCCATTAATTCACCGGAAGGTTTTTCACTTCAACAAATGTTTGATGAAGGCGGCTGTTGCTATGTTATCGGCTCCATGCGAAACAGCAAAATTATTACAACCCAGCGCATGTTACTGGTTCGCCTGTACCAGTTAGCAGAAAGGCGCGACCGTGTAACAAACGTTCCCCGCTCCATAGCTATTTATCTTTCCGAACTGAAATATCATTTATCCCGGCCAGCGCTGGAAGGTTTAGGTGCGGCGCGGGATAAAGGCGTGCATATTATTATGGACCACCAGTCCATTGCCGATTTAAAAGACTGCCCGGCAGATTTGAAAGGTGATGCCGTTGTCGGTGCGGTCGTTGAAAATGCCAAATTCAAACTGGTTTATCGCGTCATGGACCCGGATACGGCGGAATGGGTGGCAAGAATGTCAGGCACTATTCTGGTGGATGATGAACTCCGTAAGGCTAAAACGGATAATATGCTGACAGAGACCATCGACAGTGAGCGCACAATCCGCCAGGCCGAACGTTACTTTATTGACAGTAACATGATCCTGAACCTGCACGATTTTGTCAGCTTTATCTTTACGACAAAAACGCTACCTTCTGCCTCACTGATTTCACCGATAAAGATCAGAAAGAGTCAGCTAAAAATCTTCTCGGTTTCCCCTGATATTGCCGCATCGGCGGCACCGGTGAAAATCGCACTGGATTTTGACGAGGATGATAAACCATCCATACAGGATGTGATGACAACGCACCCGGATCTTTTCTTCAACGAAAGCGAAGTCAAACCGGCAGAGCCCCAACCTGATGAAGGAGAACACCTGTCCCCGCTGGATTTTTAAGGAGCGGTTATGCTGATTTCTACATATCAAGAGCGCCAGACACGCAACAGAGAAAAAATAAAACAACTGCTGAACTTCCTGAAAGAAGAAACCTACAGCGATTTCAAAACGCTGATGCTGCTATTTGGTTTCCGGGATCATAAATCGCTTTATTCGCTGTTGGCAAAAACTGAGCAAATGGGGTTAATCCAGAAGCATGTGCTTGAATCACGGACAATGAAGATTTCATTATGGGGGATCACCAGCGACGGGCTGGCGGTGGTGTTAACTCCGGATGATAAAATCTTTCCCGCGAGGTTTGAACCGTCCAGAATTACCGGCTGGACGCTGGAGCATCATCTTGATAATCAGGCCGCCAGACTTATTCTGGAGAAAAAAGGTGCTTCGGGATGGATTAACGGCGACCGGACCACTTTTATCAGCAAGTATCAGGTAAAACATCGCCCAGATGGGTTACTGACCCTGCCTGACGGAAAAGTTATTGCCATTGAAACCGAGCGCCGCCTGAAAACCCGGGCCCGTTATCAGTCGATAATTGCCAGTCACCTGCTGGCCCGTACCCGCAAGAACTGGATTTATGTTTTTTATGTCATGCCTGACCCACAGAAAAAACGGGCACTTGAACTGCTGTTTGACAGCATCAGACACGTCATCATCAACCATCAGCACGTCCCGCTGGAAGAACGCCACCGTCGGGTGTTTCGCATTTATACCTTTGATGAACTGAAACACCTTTCATTAGGCAGCTATACGTAAGCTTTTATTCAGGTCATCGTGATGGCCTCACCGGCCTGGCGGCGATACCGCCAGGCCGGAATTTTTTTTATTCCACTGCGAGGCGCAGACTGTCCGGTACTCGCTGTGCTGCGTTCCGCCTCAGTCTGCGCCCTGCAGCGTTGCCGGTTAAAACCATGTAACCGCATTCCCTTGCGGTTGTCCGGCTCCGGCCTCAGAGTTTATCCATCAGATAACGATGCGCTTTGGAGGCGGCGCTGGCCGCTTTAAAAATATAACGCTTGTCGTTTTTCAGCGCTTTCAGCCAGGAAGCAATATAGCTTTCATGTTGTACCTCTCCCTCGATCCCCAGTTCCGCCATCAGAAAAGCACTTCCCAGCTCCGCCACCAATTCTTCCTCTGCATAATCTGCACTGCCAAACTTCCCTTTCATTTCACGGTTCAGGCGTTTTTTACCACCACTCCAGTGAACCAGCTCATGCAGGCCAGTAGCGTAGAAGTTAGCCGCATCCGAAAACAGATGGCGCGCTGGTAACCAGACTTCATCAGAGGATGGACTGAAAAAGGCATTTTGTCCTTTCTCGATGATGCTTGCGCCGCTCTTCCTGAACAGATTTTCAGCATGCGGCAACGGGTCAAAGGTTGCTTCCGGGCTGACTGTTTCAGTTGTCAGGGCCAAGCCGTCGATTTGCTGAACGTTAAACACGGTGAAAGTTTTAAGCATCGGGATATGGTCAATTTCTCCTGCGTCGTTTTCCTTCTCCAGCGTGGTGTAGAAAATGGCCGTCGTACCATGTTCGCCCTTGCGAACCTGTCCACCTGCTGTCTGAGACTGTTTGTAGGTCATCCAGCGGGAATCACTGAAACCCTGTTTTGACGCACTGCACCACAGCAACATGATATTCATGCCGCTGTAGGGTACGCCGGTGGCATAATTGGATGGCAGACCAGACATGCCCGATACGCGCTGCCACGGGCAGGACCACGGTTTTACACCGGCTTCCAGTGCTGTGATGATGTTGTCGGTAATGGTCTGATAAATATCTGTTCTGGTTTTAGAAAATTTCGTTTTTGAGGAGCCTGACGGGTCCAGCGGGGATACGCTGGTCGTCGCTGCGGCGTTAGGGGCTCTAGTCTGGGTATGCAGGGAAATCTTCATGGTTTTTTCTCCGTCAGTGTGTGATTTTCGTCTTCGTATCGCCTGACGGTTCGCTTTCCCGGCATCGTTCCGGCCAGCAAGGGCGCAGCATGCGTGCCATTTACCCTTACGGGACGGGTTGTGTTGGGAAAAGATTAACCGGAAGCAGATACGGAGAACGAAAAGCGCACGAGAGAAAAAAACTTGCCCCTGCATAGCCGGGCGCAGCGCCCCTTGCTATGCAGCGGTGAAAAGGGTTTGAACTATTGAATGAATAACTGCACCGTAGCAATACGCATGCAATCAAAACCATCATAATTTATTGATTTAAAAGATTTTTCAAGCCACTCCTTGAGAGTGAAAATTCTGATTGATTAGTGAAACAATTGGTTAGAGAATGTAATTATTCACACAGAAATCCTACTGAAAAAAATAAAGAGACAGTAATGAGTATGTTAATCTGGAAGAAAAAAAATAATGCTAAACACTTAATCTTGTTTATACATGGCTTAAAAGGCGGAAGTGATACGTGGGCAGTTGATAAGATCACATCCTTTCCACAGCTTATATGTGAGGATGAAGATTTTTGTGATGCCTTTGATATAGCTTGTTTTGAGTATTTCACTAATTTTACGAATACCTACGGTAAAAGTAGAAATCTACTTGCCAGGTTGTTCACATCACTAACAAAAAAAGAAGTCAATCTTCCTGTTGATGAATTATCAGAGTTACTTGTTGGTGAATGTCAAATAAATTTATCCGATTATAGTAATATAATATTTGTCGCTCACAGCATGGGAGGTTTAATAGCAAAATCATGCATTATTAAAATGCATGAAAGAGATCTTTCTCACAATATAACTGGATTTATTTCACTTGCTGTTCCTCATTCGGGGTCAGAAACTGCTTCATGGGCTAGTATGGTTTCATCAAATGTCCAGCTTGGTGATTTAAGTGTATTTAGTAAAGAAACAGATTCTCTAAACCGCAGATGGGTAAAATTGCCTAAACTCCCTGAGTTAAAGTTTTTGTATGGAAGCTACGATAGTATTGTAGTTAAAGCCAGTGCAATTCCTGTTCAAGTTTCTGCCAAAGAGTCTATAGCTGTTCAGGAGGATCATTCGACAATTTGCAAACCAAAGGATAGGGATTCTAATGTTTATCTTATCGTTAAGAAACTAGCTCTTGAAATACATAACAAAACGGAACTAATTTCATCTTCACCAGAATTTAAAGATGATAAGCAATATGACAATGAATTTTTTGTATTGAAAATGATAGTCGCTGATGTACATAGTGATATATCAAAACATGCTAAGGAGTATTATTATAATGCAGAATTGGCCAGAAATATTTTCACTAGCGATCGAGATAGAGAAACCTTAAGTGTTTTGTATAGAAAAATAAGGGAGATATATCAAACACAGTATCATGACTCTATAGCAAATCATAAT
>NZ_JADBQM010000048.1:0-2658 GCF_014895895.1 Enterobacter cloacae complex sp. P14RS | reverse complement strand
ACGAGACCTGACATCAGAATACCACGTCTGAAGACCATCATTTCCCAGATGCTCATTAACAGAATTACCAGAAGTATACTTTTCCGTTTTGATAAAAGAAAATGATAATATAGTGACGGAAAAACAAAAAGGAATAGCATATTAACTATCCCATGATATGTTGGTATGCCGAACTCGGTATAGTTATAGCCGCCCCTAAATTGCATAATCATTGGGATCCCACCAGCAACAACCACATCAGGTATTATTGCAAAGCACCAAATGATGAGCCATATTTTAGTCGCCCGCCAAGATGGCATAATATCTTTAAGACGAACATGATTAATACTGCCAGGAGTGATAAATGGAAGTGAAAAAATCAACCCCAGAACAACATTGATTGACAAAAACACCATCATCTCACTTGAGAGAGGGCTAATATTAGTCGTCAATCCAAGCGAATATAAGAAAATTGTAAACAACCAAATTGAAGCATATACAAACCCTGGGGACAATAAAAAAATACTCATCCTACATCCTCAGCTGTCGAAGTCTTCCACCTTCAATATATGAAAGTGCCAATACGACTTTATATACAAAATCGGGTATTTTAATCGTTTTTGAATCTAATTTATCACACAAGCAGAGCAGAATTTTTCGTGTCGTTGTTATTGGAAGAATATGTATAGCCTTTATGAGTAGTTTACTAAGGAGTTTTGTATCTTCCAACATCACTTCGTAAGATGAAAAGAGACTGTCCTTCACGCATTCCGGATGTTTTTCTTTCAAAACAGGGAAAGATTTTGACGCATATACAACCATTCTTTCCGAAGCTCTGCGCAAAGTTGGGGTATCACTGTCTTCTGCTCTTGCATCGGGTAAAAAATAAAAGTCATACTTTGCTTTTGAAACTCGGATGCCAAGTTCCTCATCTTCACAGCCGTAATGATAGAAAGTTTCATCAAAACCGCCAATTGTGTCAATTATATCACGCGTCAGGATAATGCCGTCACTTGCGAAGAAACGAGTGCTTATAATTCCTTCAGGCATGTTACGCGCCCCCAAATAACGACTGTCAAAATAGCGGAGGTAATTGCTGGTGTTGAGTCTGGCGGGATCGATTCGTATGTTAATTCTGGCTGCTGTATAGCTCTTGTCATGGAAAAAAGAAACGATCTTTTTTAATGCGTTAGGTTCAAGCAGGTTGTCGATATCAATAAACATTATCAACGAATTTGTCGCGAGAGAAATACCCACGTTACGGGAAATTGCCCTGCCAGAATTTATTTGGTTCCTGTGGAATAAAAAATTTATCTTATCTTTAAACGCTTCCGCATACGAGCCTGCGATTTCTGCAAGTGAAATCGGACTACAATCGTCAATAAGAATTAATTCGACAAGGTTGTTTGGATAATCAATATTCAGTATAGCATCCATGAAGCGCTTAACTTTCGATGGTTCACAGTAAGCAGGGACCACTATTGAAATCTTATCATTGTACTGCACTAATGCACCTCGTAGAATAAATTATATTAAAGGCGTAGACTACTGCTAAACCGATGACGATGTTACTCACCCCCATATAATGGAAAATGGCAGGAACAATAGCCACTACCAGGCAGAAGGCTATCAACCACTTAATAGCTAATTTTTTTAACTGCTTCATTCTAATTAGAACCATACTGAGCAACTGATCTATAGCTAATATTGGTGTTAACCAGACAAATGTTTTTAAATAACTATATGCGTAAACGAGTTTTGCACCATAAAGGACGTGAATAATCATGTCGGCAAGAATTGTTGTAAACAGTGCGCCAGCACAGGTTACTGAAAGCGTAGCGAAAATACAGAACGGCAATTTTCTTTTTATTGTTGTAATATCAATAAATTTAAATATAAAAATTGGTGCGATTGCCTGAACAAACAGAATACATATTGCATACCAGTTATCGACTAACTGAAGTGCTGCTGCATAGTTCGAATACGTTTCTCCAGAAATTTTTCCTTCGAGATATACTCGATCAAATTTCATGGTGACCTGCTGCATAATCAAACAAAACCATACGGCGACACCAATCTTAAAATACGAAAAAATCTCAGAATCAACCTTCACGAATTTAAATCCTGTAGCTTTTCTGAAAGTATAAAAGATAAAGCCACAAGGTAAAAGTGATTCAATAACCCATGCCACCCAAAGATAATTTATTGGCAATTGATTCCTTACACCAAAATAAATGACAATGAGTTTAATTATTGCAGCGAACATCAGCACGAGGCAAGGTAACTTGAGACGAGCCTGGCTTTGGTACCATGTTAAACCTACAATAAAAGTTTCTCGTAATGCAACAGATATGGCCAAACCAATAATAAACTGTCTGGACAGTCCACTGGCAGCAAAGATTCCCCATGCCACCATGCACAATGCAACGAAAACTCCTGCCGCTAGACGCAATAAAATCACGTTGCTCATAGTGGAGTTTATTTTTGATGGTGCATCCAGCAATTTAGGAATAACCACCTCAGCCCCACAGATCCATGTGCCTGTCATGAATATAGCCAGAATAACGAGAGAATATTGCCAGCTACTGAAATCACCAAAATTATAATGATTTATCAATAATCTGTTAATAATAATAATGATAACGAGTTGAGTGATTCTCTCGAGGCTAAGATAAAAAA
>NZ_JADBQM010000047.1:0-504 GCF_014895895.1 Enterobacter cloacae complex sp. P14RS | reverse complement strand
GCAAGAAGGAGCAATATCTGTTGTCTCACTGTATAACATTATATATGGCTTCATTTTTTTTACCTGTTTTTATCTAAGGACGTATAGCTTTGCAAATACAAAAGGGGGCTGTCTTGTTTAGTTTCAATATGGTTGAATTTTATTGTGGTACAAATTAGCAAGATAAAACCTATTATTATTACTTTAAAAGAACGCATTTCAGTATTTTTTGTTAATCCAGCATAATACTGGACGTCATTACTACTGGCAACAAAATCGAAATACAATGATTTAGTTAATGCATATTCTTCTTTGGAGGTGCGTAAACTTTTAAATGAAGATCGATGAAATCCAGAAACAGAAACTGAACGCCGCAATAATAATATTAAATCAAGTAAGTCGAGCATGTTTATTAAGACAAGATAAAAAATCAACAAGGTAGTAATGTTTAACTGTAGCTCTATAAGCTTTGAGTATGCATATACCAATGCAGCTGAAAATGCCAGTATAACTGTCGTATAATAA
>NZ_JADBQM010000046.1:0-1544 GCF_014895895.1 Enterobacter cloacae complex sp. P14RS | reverse complement strand
GTTAATAATTAGATCGCTAATGGATTTTTCTCTTTTTTCTAATGATAATAATTCTTCATCGAGAGACTCAGGTTTGGATTTGATAAATCCACCTTCACCGTTCTCAATGGTAATTATATTATCACAAATAGGGCAATTACATTTAATATCTTGGGTAAGGCCAATTTTTTCATTAGCCAAATGAATTGCTTTTATTTTCTTTATGTCATTAATATAATCGTTTTTAAGTCTAATGTATTGATCTTTTTTTAAATTTATTTCTTCAATGCTTCTTACGATCATTTTTATTTTTAGGTTGAATTCTGAATGGTACGATTTAAACTGATTGTAATTGTCAGAGTTTGCCATCATACTACTATTTAATGAGTGAAGCTCAATGTTCAACGAATCATAGATTAAATCACATTCTTCTATTGCATCATCAATTGATGGGATGCTTTCATAACCTGTCTCTCGCAAAAACTCCGAAACATGTTCATACTTTTTACGCAAGTTGTTTAATTCAGATCTTTTATCTGATATTTGTTGCTCAATATCGGATATGTCAGTGTCTAGTACGTTATATATATATTTGAAAACTTCTTTAGTATACGTATATTTAGCCCAGTCAGTCATTCCCAAGAGAGACTTGCTTCCCATATCATCTTGATTGACGTAGGAATATTTAATGATATTTCTGAAGCTTAACCGCTTAAATTGACTAGTCACCTGAGTGGGTGACACTTTTAATTTTAATTTGGGGAAATTTAATGCATCCATTAAGAAATCAGAAAAGAATCCATCTGGGGCATTGTTATTAGAGAAGTTAGGAGCATATTTTCTAGAAATGAATGCTTCTCTCCTCTCGAAAGGACACTGATAGACCTCAATGAAATTTTGTGGTTTGTAAATATCTCTAACTATGGTATAGGCAGAATCATTTATTATAACCTCTAACGCCGCATAATTAACAGATGATATAATCTCATCGGCCAACTCTATTTTACTGGCGCCAAGTAAATAGTTAATAAACTCTAAAATACTAGATTTTCCTGTGTCTGAATCACCATGTATAATATTTAATCCATCTTCAAACTTGACAATGTAATTCTTACGTACACCAACAAGGATTAATCGTTCAATTCTTAAATAGGATTTCATTTTGACACCTTGAATACTTCATTCAGAATGGAATTTAATTTACTGGAGGTTAGTGATTTTATTTTATCCAGTGATTTGGTATAAGCTTTCACTGAGTTAAAGTATTCGCCGCCAAACTGCTCGTAAGCGCGTTCACCCTCAGTTGTTAAACTAAAATAAGTTGCACCATCAGACTTTGTTACACGAAGCCATCCCAGTATCGACACTTTTTTCAAAAGTGTTTTTATTTTTGGAGTGCTGAAAAGAATATCAACGTTTAATGATAGACTTTTAATTGTATAAGTTTCTGTCATATCAATGGATGTGTTTTGTTTACCTGCCAAAATCATTACAGCCTCAAGTTTTGACGGGTTTTTAATCAAATATAAAAATATTTGAATTTTATTTCTATCCAACAATAGAAC
>NZ_JADBQM010000045.1:0-2007 GCF_014895895.1 Enterobacter cloacae complex sp. P14RS | reverse complement strand
GATGTCTGGTCTCGTAGAAATATTCTTTTTATTCTTTATTTATAAAAAATTCACGAAAAAGATGTTTGTTTATACTGTATTGTCAGTTGTGACAATAGTTCTACTTTTTGGAGCAGTAGGAGATATCAGGGGCGCAGAAAATCCGTATCAATATTTGTTGTCACCACAAGGCCAATTTTTGTCGAGTCTGCCTTCAGGATTTACATGGTTTTATGTCTATGTTACTGCGGGTCTTGCAAATCTTGCCTATAACTTTGCGGATATAGTGCCGGTATACGATTTTACAAGCTTCCAGGATCTTTTCCCCAGTGTTATCCGAAATCTCATTTATAGTGATTTAGGATTCCACGATACCATGGCATTAGTAGATGATAATGCCAACGTTTCAACAATGTTTGAAAAGCTAATGCCCGATCTTGGCATCGCGGGCTCCCTAATTGTGGTTACATGCTTACTTCTGCTTTTCAGTATTGCCTACAAGAATTTGCTAAAGTCATATCGTTTTAGTTTATTTCCTTATGCGATTGCAATGCAGTGCGCAATATTTAGTTGCTTTTATAATTTATTTTTTATTCAGACATATTTCTTACTTTTTATTGTAACTCTTGTTCTTGTGAGAATTAAAATATTTACAGGGAGTCATCCTAATGTTTGAGTTAGTTAAGGAAGATGTACGGAGATATTACAAACTGAGTGGGCGTAATAAATCAAAAGTTTCTCTTTTAGGTATAATTTCAGCTTTTATCGGAATGAAAATGACTCCAGTTATTTTATACCGCATGAGTCATTTTTGCTATAAGAAAAGAATCCCTGTTTTAGGAAAGATTTTTTCGCTAATAAATTTTATTGTTTTTGGGGTTGAAATTGCGTCAAACTGCGAAATAGGTGGTGGTTTTTTTATACCACACTCGCAGGGTATTGTTATTGGCGCATCTAAAATTGGTGTTAACGCAACAATATACCAGCAAGTTACGCTGGGTGCGAAAAATATCGATATTCCATTCAATCACGCTAATCGCCCTGTTTTAGGTGATAATGTAGTAATTGCATCTGGGGCTAAGGTTCTTGGTGGTATTCGAATTGGTGACAATGTTATTGTCGCGGCTAACGCTGTTGTAATGCATTCCTGTGATGACAATGTGCTACTTGTAGGCATTCCGGCCATTGTGAAGAAGAGTATTTAAAATGAAAGTGCTGTTTTTATGTCCTCGCTTTTTTAATTATGAAACCGAAATATCTGATGGATTAAGGCGAGCCGGTGCCACCGTTGATTATTTCGATGAAAAGCCATTTAATAACGTCTTTTTTAAAATTTTACTTAGGCTCTGGAAAGATAATAATTTCCTTAAACGCATTTCAGACGCGTATTTTGAGAGGATATTGTTTCAAACAAGAGATGATTACGACTATGTTATAGTGCTTAAAGGTGAGTCTCTCGATAGAAAAAATCTACTTAAATTCAAAAATAAATATAAGAGTGCTCAATTCATTTACTACGCGTGGGATTCTATTAAAAATTACCCTCATATTCAGGAGTATCTAAACTTATTTGACCGGGTGTTTACCTTTGATGATAATGATGCTCGAGAATATGATTTTATGGATCATTTGCCATTGTTTTATTCCCCTGATTTTGTAATCACAGCGACAAGAAAAACAGCAAAGAACGTTAATCGAAGTATTGCATTCCTCGGTACCGTACATAGTGACAGATACAAGCTATTAGGGGAAATTTATGAGAAATATAAAAATGAATATGATTTAAGGTTTGTGCTTTATTTTCCTTCTATTGTTGTATTGGCTGGTTTTATTCTTACCAATATAAAAGATGTCATTAAATACAGACTCTTTAGTTTTACACTTCGCTCTAGAAATAAAAAACAGATTGCGTCATTCTTCTCTGGTGCTGATGCTGTGCTTGACATCCAGCATCCCCGGCAGACAGGTTTGACGATGAGAACAATATAATGCTTACCTCTAAAGAGGAAGTTCATAACTACTAATAGC
>NZ_JADBQM010000044.1:0-319 GCF_014895895.1 Enterobacter cloacae complex sp. P14RS | reverse complement strand
AAAACAACGTTTCATTTTTTTCTTTTATACGAGAGTTAAGCCTGCCATACCAGCCCTTTTTCGACGAGGCTTGCGCGAGCGCATGTTTATCGGGAAAGGTGTTAACCCGCTGTTAATCCTGCCCAGGCAATTATGCAGCGGTTATGCATAACCTCATTTCGCGCACACTAAGGCTCTCACATAACCCACTGAAATAAAGAACATAATAACAAAACCCGCTGCCGTATCACATTTTACGACTTTGATAATTTCCGTTATAAGCCAATAATTATTTATGGATTTTCCTTAAGTCAAAAATAGTTAATTGTCATTATTGCAT
>NZ_JADBQM010000043.1:0-314 GCF_014895895.1 Enterobacter cloacae complex sp. P14RS | reverse complement strand
ATCAAGAATATATTTTTGGAAAAAAAGCTCCAAAAAATCTAACACTTCATTATAAGACTGTAAATTTATCATGGTTCCTATGGAAGAATATCAATCTTGTCGAAATTAATAACTCTATTTTCAGCATGCAACTGTTGAACATTATCTTGGCCGTATTCAGGGTATGCCTTAGTAAACGGTTCAAGGAGCGCTCTTGGTCTATCGACGAACATTCTGGGGGTCGCAGGCCCGACATAGAAATCAGGCTTTGTTTTACCGATACACTCACAGCTCCCCCCCACGGATCCACCCACCCCAGCGCATTCGGCGCATAC
>NZ_JADBQM010000042.1:0-397 GCF_014895895.1 Enterobacter cloacae complex sp. P14RS | reverse complement strand
GTGGCGTGCCAGTGGTCACCCTGATTCAGTTCGGTGACGCGATAGCTGCTGGCGCCTGCTTTTTCAGCTTTGGCGGCAAGTTCCTGACGAATGTCCATCGGGGAGCCGGTGACTGACGTCACGGAGACGCTGCCCATTGGCTGCAGATTTTGTGCCTGATCGGCATTCACTTGCTGTACGGCTGCGCTTGCGCCGAAAGAGAGAGCGGATGCCAGACCCAGGGTTGCGATGATCAATTTGGTTTTCATAGTCTTTACTCCTGAACAGGTTTTTTGCTCAACGGCGAGAAGGGTTGAACTGCTATTTTTATGCCTGGTGCCGTTGAGTGGAGAGTTATGTCTTCAGTGATTACTTAAACTTATTTGTACAGCTCGGCGGTGGCGTGCCAGTGGTCACC
>NZ_JADBQM010000041.1:0-385 GCF_014895895.1 Enterobacter cloacae complex sp. P14RS | reverse complement strand
CCCCACAGCGCATAGGCCACGGACAGATCAATACCTTTGACCGCCTGTGACAGAGCGCTAAATGCCCCCAGCACTGCGGCAATCGACATCAGGCCATAAACCTTACGGCGAAAACCGTCAGAGAATTTCAGCAGAACGTTCGCCAGAATTTCCAGCACGATGGCGAAGCCCAGCCAGGCCGCATGAACCCATTCAAACTGTTGCATGGTTCTGCTCCTTCTGCTGTTTTGTCGGTTTACGGGTACCTGATTTAATCAGCACTATACCCGCGACCAGCGTCGTTAACCCGGCGACCTTCATTGTTGTTAATGTTTCGTCGAATATCAGAACGCTGAACAGCGTAATCAATAAAATACCGATCCCTTCCCACAGCGCATAGGCCACA
>NZ_JADBQM010000040.1:0-1097 GCF_014895895.1 Enterobacter cloacae complex sp. P14RS | reverse complement strand
AGAACTTTAGCAACAACGCCCGCGCCAACGGTACGGCCGCCTTCACGGATTGCGAAACGCAGACCGTCGTCCATCGCGATTGGGTGGATCAGAGTCACAACCATCTTGATGTTGTCGCCTGGCATTACCATCTCTACGCCTTCTGGCAGTTCGATGGTACCGGTCACGTCAGTTGTACGGAAGTAGAACTGTGGACGGTAGCCTTTGAAGAACGGAGTATGACGGCCGCCTTCGTCTTTGGACAGGATGTACACTTCAGATTCGAACTTGGTGTGTGGCTTGATTGAGCCTGGCTTCGCCAGAACCTGACCACGTTCGATTTCTTCACGTTTGATACCACGCAGCAGAACACCAACGTTCTCACCAGCACGGCCTTCGTCCAGCAGTTTGCGGAACATTTCAACGCCAGTACAGGTAGACTTCGCAGTCTCTTTGATACCAACGATTTCAACTTCTTCACCAACTTTGATGATACCGCGCTCTACACGACCGGTAACAACGGTACCACGACCGGAGATAGAGAATACGTCTTCGATTGGCAGCAGGAATGGCTTGTCAATCGCACGCTCTGGTTCTGGGATGTAAGAATCCAGGAAGCCAGCCAGTTCGATGATTTTCGCTTCCCACTCAGCGTCGCCTTCCAGCGCTTTCAGCGCGGAACCACGAACGATTGGAGTGTCGTCGCCCGGGAAATCGTACTGAGACAGCAGTTCACGAACTTCCATCTCTACCAGTTCCAGCAGCTCTTCGTCATCAACCATGTCGCATTTGTTCAGGAACACGATGATGAAAGGAACGCCTACCTGACGACCCAGCAGGATGTGCTCACGAGTCTGAGGCATTGGGCCGTCAGTCGCAGCAACAACCAGGATCGCGCCGTCCATCTGCGCAGCACCGGTGATCATGTTTTTAACATAGTCGGCGTGGCCTGGGCAGTCTACGTGTGCGTAGTGGCGAGTCGGGGTGTCGTACTCAACGTGAGAGGTGTTGATGGTGATACCACGAGCTTTTTCTTCTGGTGCGTTATCGATCTGGTCGAATGCACGAGCAGAACCACCGTAGGTTTTAGCCAGAACGGTAGTGATTGCAGCGGTCAG